>CAZWLZ010000456.1:0-2464 GCA_964634505.1 uncultured bacterium
CACTTGACGACGGGCAGAAATAATTGGAATACGACGAGTACCTTCTTGCACAAAAACGATGCCTACAATCATAATCAAGAATACAACTAAAAGTATAATTACTTGAGAAATTTCTTGTCTGCCACCGCTTTGAGCAAATTCAATTGTGTTACTTAGAGTTTTGGGCAAAACAGCCACGATGTTAACAAAAATTAACAAAGAAGCACCATTTCCGATTCCTCTTTCTGTAACTAATTCTGACAGCCACATCACAAAAATCGAGCCAGCCGTAATAGCCAAAGAAGTTTGAATTACAAACACAATGCCATTATCAATAGCATAAGGACGTAATAATCCAATAGTAATACCCACACTTTGAATAATTGCCCAACCAACAGCTACATAACGAGTAATTTGAGCGATTTTACGGCGCCCTAATTCTCCCTCATTTTTTTGTAAATTTTCCAAATAAGGAAGAGCAGAAGTTAACAACTGAAGGATAATAGAAGCATTAATATAAGGAAGAATCCCTAAAGCAAAAATCCCAACTGTTGCTAAACCTCCTCCTGTAAATATGTCTAAGAAGCCGGCGATCGCATTATTTTGAAAAGCTTCTTTAAAAGCTTCTCTATCAATACCAGGTACAGGAATATAAATGCCTAAACGCACTAAAACCAAAATACCTAAAGTAATAAGCAAACGACCTCTAAGCCCTGCGGCACTAGCCATTTGCATAAAAGTTTCTTGAGCTGAAGGAGTTTTTTCTCTACTAACAACCATAATTTAGTTATGAATTATCTTTTGATCAATGATTAATTATTAATTATCTTTTATTTTTACAGTTTTGGTGTAACTGACAGTTAATGATCAAAAAAATTAAGATTCTTCTTCCTCAGATTTTACTTTAGGAATTTTAATCGCTGGATTAACGATAGTAATAGTACCACCGGCCGCTTCAATTTTAGCTTGAGCACTTTTAGAAAAAGCGGCTGCTGTAATATTTAAAGCAATAGTCAAATCACCATTACCAAGAATTTTTAAAGGGCCATCATTAGTAGTAACAATCCCTACCTCCATTAAAGATTCAAGATTTACGTCACTATTAGGTGCAAGATTCCCTAACTTTTCTACATTGATAATTGTAAAAAATTTTTGATTAACCAGCTCAAAATGTTTAAGTTTAGGAACACGACGATAAAGGGGCATTTGTCCACCTTCAAAACCAGCTTTTGTACCCGTACCAGAACGAGATTTTTGACCTCTCATCCCAAAACCGCCACTAGCACCCTGACCAGCAGCAATACCTCTACCAATACGTCTGCGTTTCTTTTTTGAACCCGGTTGGGGGCTAAGTTCATGAATTTTCATTGTCTTTTCTTCTAAATATATATGGACTAATTTAGCCAGTCTTCAGCCATAGTTTTAAGTTTTTTATTGATTAAAAAGTTTAGAGGAAAACCACTAGCTGAAGTACCGATTAAGATGATTTATGAATAAATAAGTTCAAGAGGTACATCTCTGTCTCTTGCAACTTGAGAGAAACTACGAATTTGCTCTAAAGCATTAACCGTTGCACGGGCATTATTAAGAGGATTATTCGAGCCTAATTGTTTAGCAAGAATATTTTTAATTCCAGCTAATTCAAGCACAGTACGCACTGCACCCCCAGCAATTACCCCAGTACCTGTAGAAGCAGGACGGATTAAGACTTTCGCTCCTCCAGCAACCCCATTACTAAGATGGGTGATGGAATCGGATTTGTTAATGTTAATCATAATTAAATGTTTCTTGCCGTCAGTAACAGCCTTACGCACCGCATTAATTACATCTCCAGCTTTCCCTACCCCAACGCCAACTTGTCCTTTTTCGTTACCCACAACAATCACGGCACGAAAACTAAGTTTTTTACCACCTTTTACCACTTTACTAACACGGCTAATAGAGATAACTCTTTCTTGCCAAGTAGGGGCTTCTTTTTGTTGTTTTCCTTTTTGTTTATTACTTTTGGTAGCTTTTACCATAATTTATTCCTTTAGAAATTTAAACCATGTTCACGAGCGGATTCTGCTAAGGCTTTTACTCTACCGTGATAAAGATTACCACCTCGATCAAATACCACATTTGCGATACCTTTTGCCAAAGCTCTTTGGGCAACTAATTTACCTACTTCTACAGATGCCTCAGAATTAGAAGAAGACTCAAGTTTTTCTTTTAATTCTTTATCTAAAGTAGAAGCCGATACTAGTGTATGTTGAGCAACATCATCAATAATTTGGGCGTAAATATGAAGATTAGAACGAAAAACGGCTAATCTTGGACGCTCTGCTGTACCGCTTAAATTTTTGCGGATTCTTTGATGACGGCGTTTAACTAGACTTTTGCGATTAACTGTCATAATTAATTATTTTTTGCCTGTTTTACCTTGTTTACGTCTTACATATTCGCCTAAATAACGAATACCTTTACCTTTATAAACTTCGGGAGG
>CAZWLZ010000457.1:0-2434 GCA_964634505.1 uncultured bacterium
CCGAATGCGGAAGTTAAAAATGTTAGTTTGAGTGATTTTTTAGGCAAAAAAGCCCTAGTAATTTATTTTTATCCTAAAGATGATACTCCGGGGTGTACTAAAGAATCTTGTGCTTTTCGTGATAGTTACCAAGTTTTTCAAGATATGGGAGCTGAAGTGATAGGTATTAGTGGTGATTCAGAGGAATCCCATCAAAAATTCGCTAGTAAATATCAATTACCTTTTATTTTACTCAGCGATAAAAATGATCAAGTTAGAAAACTTTTTGGAGTACCACCTACTTTATTTATCTTACCCGGTAGAGTAACTTATATCGCCGATAAAGACGGCATTATTAAACATATTTTTGATTCTCAATTGGATTTTAACGCCCATGTGGACGAGGCTATTAAAACTTTAAAATCTCTTTGATTTTTCTCTGATTAGAAAATAGACAAGACAACTTTTTTAAAAATTTTTACCATTTTAATGGTGATTTTGGTATCGGGTTAAAGGTGGGGTTGTTTCATTTGCGATAGTATCCTCCCTTTAATCTTTTATTTAATAAGGCTATTGAGCATTTCAGAAAACTTTGACACTCCCGAAGTCAAATCGAAGAAAAATTTACAAAATTTTGTTTTTTCCCATATTTCTCTTAACGAAATAAAAATCATGTATAAATTTATTGTATTAGAAGGCATTGACGGTTCGGGTAGTTCAACTCAAGCAGAATTATTAAAAAATTATTTTATTGCCAAAAAAGAAAAAGCGGTAGTAAGTCCAGAACCTTCTGAAAGTAAAATAGGAAGGTTATTGAGAGAATTTTTAGGGACGAAAAATCTATTTGATGATGAAGATAAATTTGATCAACAAATGGCTTATTTATTCGCTGCCGATCGCCACTATCATTTATATAATGATCAAGATGGTGTTTATAAATTAATAGCCCATAAAACCCATGTAATTAGCACTAGATATTATTTTTCCTCCCTTGCTTATAACGGTAAAACCTCTCAAGATTTTGAATTTATCCAAACTTTAAATCAAAAATTTCCTCCTCCAGATTTACTTATTTATCTTGATATTCCCGTAGAATTAGCCCTAGAAAGAATTGGCAATCGCCAAAAAAAAGAAATCTATGAAAATAAACAAAAACTAATCCAAGTTAGTAAAAATTTTCAAAAAATATTAGCAAATTATGAATACAAAATATTAAGAGTGAATGCCAGTAAATCAAAAGAAGAAATACATCAAAATATAATTAACTATCTGGAAAATTGAAACAAAAAACAAGGGGTTTAAACCCCTTGCTAAATTAAAATTGCTCTAATGACTTAACAATCGTAATAAAGAGCAAACTCATAAGGATGAGGACGAAGACGCATAGGATTAACCTCATTATCTAACTTATACTCAATCCAATTCTCAATAAAATCGGTAGTAAATACTCCCGTATCAGTTAAGAAAGCGTGATCTTTTTCTAAAGCCTCTAAAGCAGCTTCCAAAGATGCTGGAGTAGAAGGAATTTTACTTAATTCTTCAGGAGAAAGATCATAAATATCCACATCCAAAGGCTCACCCGGATCAATTTGATTCTTAATGCCATCAATACCCGCACAAACCATAGCTGCAAAAGCTAAATAAGGATTACAAGTAGCATCAGGACAACGAAACTCTAAACGTTTTGCTTTAGGATTAGTACCAGAAAGAGGAATACGAATAGAAGCTGAGCGATTACCTTGAGAATAAGCCAAATTTACGGGAGCTTCAAACCCCGGTACAAGACGCTTATAAGAATTAGTAGTAGGATTAGTTAAAGCCAATAAAGCAGGAGCGTGTTTAATAATACCGCCGATATAATATAAAGCCATTTGACTTAAACCAGCGTACTTATCCCCAGCAAATAAAGGAACACCTTTATCCCAAATCGATTGATGAGTGTGCATACCTGAACCATTATCATTGAATAAAGGTTTAGGCATAAAAGTAACCGTTTTACCGTATTTTTTAGCCACATTTTTAATGACATATTTATAAGTCATCAAATAATCTGCTGATTTAACTAAAGTGGCAAATTTAATGCCTAATTCATGTTGCCCACCAGTAGCTACTTCATGATGATGTTTTTCGATAGGTACACCGCATTCAGCCATAGTTAAAAGCATCTCAGTACGCATATCTTGAAGGGTGTCGGTAGGAGGTACAGGGAAATAACCTTGTTTATAACCCGGTTTATAGGCCAAATTTCCTCCAGCTTCTTCTCGTCCAGAGTTCCAACGACCTTCAATACTATCTACATAGTAATAACCTTTATTTTCAGTTTGATCGAAACGAACATCATCAAAAACGAAAAATTCAGCTTCAGGTCCCACATATACAGTATCACCAATGCCTGTAGTATAGGGTGTCCGTCTTATAATTATCGAGAAGTGTATTGGTGGTTTCTAAATAGGTA
>CAZWLZ010000458.1:0-2427 GCA_964634505.1 uncultured bacterium
TGCTACGAAAGTCCTTCAACCTTTAGGGGCAAATATCGAAGGTAGTCAATTTTTAGAACCTGATGGTAATTTTCCTAATCATATTCCTAACCCTGAAAATAAAGAGGCGATGGCATCGATTTCTCAAGCAGTAATCGATAATCAAGCCGATTTTGGTATTATTTTTGACACAGATGTAGATCGATCGGCGGCAGTAGATGACACAGGAAAAGAATTAAATCGCAATCGTTTAATAGCTTTAATTAGTGCCATAATTTTACAAGAACATCCTAACTCTACTATTGTGACTGACTCAATTACTTCTAATGGTTTAACTAAATTTATTGAGCAAGAATTGGGTGGTAAACATCATCGTTTTAAACGTGGTTATAAAAATGTGATTAATGAGTCTTTACGTTTAAATAGTATCGGTGAAGAATCATGTTTAGCCATTGAAACTTCAGGACACGCCGCCCTAAAAGAAAATTATTTCCTCGATGATGGGGCTTATTTAGTTACTAAATTATTAATAGAATTAGCTAAATTAAAATTAAAAGAACAAAAATTAACTAACTTAATTACTAAACTTGAAGAACCTCTTGAAAGTGAGGAATTTCGTATTGGAATTAAAGCAGAAGATTTTAAAACTTATGGTAATAATGTGATTAATAAATTAGCTGAATTTGTACAAACTCAGTCGGATTGGCAAATTGTCTCCCCCAATTATGAAGGAGTCAGAGTTACTTGTGAAGATGAATCAGAAAAAGGTTGGTTTTTGTTACGTTTATCTCTACATGATCCTGTAATACCTTTAAATATTGAAACTAATATTAATGGTGGTGTCAATAAAATTGCTAACCGTTTACAAACATTTTTGGCACAATTTAGTGAATTAGAATTATCAACATTTGCAAAGATAACTTAAGTTTTTCGTTGTAATTACTTAATGTTGTTTATTGCATAATCCTTTTTAATTAAGTATTGATTTTTTTTGATACAAAAAAAAATACTTAGATATACTGATCTTTTTATCAAAAGAACATATTATTATCGTAAATATAAGGGAATATCCTGTTGCCTTTAATCAAGAGGATCATGCTATGAAACTAAACACGATGATAGAAGATAGAGAAGATAAAAAAGATAAAAAAGACAAAGATAAACCTTGGTGGAATCGCCCTCTTGTAGGTGATAGGACTTTGGTTGATTATATGTTTATTTCCACTGATTCTCGTCAAGAAATACCTGAAAGAACAATTTATTTAAACAATTATGCTACTCAAAAATTAGAAAAAATCAATTTAACTTTAAAAGCATTATTTAGCGAGAAATTTAGTCAACCAGACTTTTTAGTTTTTGCAAGAATCCAAAGCTATCTCAGTAAATATTTTAAGCAAAAAAATCATTATTTTATTCAGTCGATTGACTTTTTTACGATGATTTTTTCTCACTTAGATAGTTTGTCAAATTTAACTAATATTGAGTCTGAATATCAAGAAGAAATCTTTACTCAATTTTATCTTTATAGTGAACAATTAGCACATCAATTTTTGGACAAGTTAGTTTTTCAAGAAAAACTAAAAAAGAGAAAAAAAATAATTCTAAAATCTATTAATAATGCTAACGAAGCCAAAATTATTGATATTTATACCAATAACTTGTTATTAATTTCTGAAGTTCCTCATCTGTTGTTAACATTTTATTTGTTAAAAAGAAAATTATTAGATAATTGGAGTTTATTCAGAAAAATTAGAGATTTTATTGATCATGGACAAAATAATGATTTAGAGGAATTAAAAGCATTTATTTTAGTGGTTAAAGCTGACTATGATTGGCTTAAGGCTTTACTCGTTAATATTGTAGGAATTAAGGATAAAAATGTTGATGTAATTAGTTTAGCTCGTGTTTTACAATACATCGCTCTTAACTATAAGTATGAATCGGTTTATCATCAGTTTGAAAGATTTTTAATTTATTTAGCTAAATGGGAAAAAACATACTGCTATATTTTGTCTTTAAGAGAAGAATATCCCAGTGATCATTATCATTATCCAGCTAGTTTTAAGAGTAAATTACCTGGTTTTGATTTATATAAGGTTTATCACGACTACCTAGATTCCAGTTATCTTTTAAAAAAATTAACTTAAATAAAGTGCAACGAAAGGGCAAAGGGCAAAAGGTATTGGTATTTACTTAAACTTAATAATAAGATTACTATCCTGTACAAGATTAATAATTTTAATGATGGAGAATTACTAATTGTGATTAGCAATTATTCTGCTCAAACAGCGAAGTGGCCGCTTGAGCCGATTATCTGCTTACATAGGTCGCCTTGTTATATCACTGACTATGATAAGACTTCTAGTAAAACTTCACCTATTTTTTGGCAACCAACAAGTTTACATCCTTCTGACATAAAATCTCCTGTGCGATATCCTAAATCTAAAA
>CAZWLZ010000459.1:0-2425 GCA_964634505.1 uncultured bacterium
ATTCTCCCCAATAATTACTGGGCCTCTAACCGTAGAATTGATTAATTTTGTATTTTTTCCTATTTCTACTCTGCCAATAATTTGAGTCTTTTCGTCTTTTTCACCTGCAAAATTTGTTTGTAAACGAGTATCTAAAATAATTCTATTTGCTTCTAATAAATCATCTTTTTTACCTGTATCTAGCCACCAATTTTCCAATTGATTTGCTGATACTAATTTATGATTTTCGATTAATTTTTGAATGGCATCAGTAATCTCTAACTCTCCTCTTGCTGACGGTTGTATTTCTTTGATTGCTTGATGTATCTCAGATGAAAAAAAGTAAATACCAACTAAAGCTAAATTTGAAGGAGGATTTTTAGGCTTTTCTATTAACTCTAAAATACGTCCTTTTTCATCAATTCTAGCTACTCCAAAAGCACTAGGATTTGATACTTTTCTTAATAAGATTAAACTATCAAGATCGTTATTTTTAAAATTATTTAAAAAGGGAATAAGACTATCACAAATTAAATTATCTCCTAGATACATGATAAAATCGGAATCTCCTAAAAATGGTTGGGCTATTTTTACGGCATGGGCTAAACCTGCTGGTTGCTCTTGTAAGATGTAAGTAATTTTTGCCCCAAATAATGTGCCGTCACCTGTTTTATTTTTTACTTCTTCTCCTGTTTCTGGGCTAATAATGATACCAATATCGGTAATCCCTGCAGCGATAATTGCTTCGATTCCATACCACAAAATGGGTTTATTGGCAACAGGTACTAATTGTTTTGCCCCTGTATAGGTTAAAGGACGCAAACGAGTACCTTTTCCTCCTGATAAAATTAACGCTTTCATTTTATTAAATATTAATTATTAGTAGTAGTTATTGATTATTAATTACGATGGATTTATTGTCAATTTTTATTAATTTGTTTGAGCCAATTTTATTGAAAAAATAGATTTTGTTTGACAAAAAAATTAAACTATTCTTAATAATTTATTAATTTTTTTTTGCTAAATATTATATTAAATGTCCTTCATTTTTATTAACATTTTTCGTAAAGAATTACGCCAATAAAAAGGATAGTAACCTAATTTTTTACTAATTTTTTGATTGTTTAAAACAGAATAAGCTGGGCGTTTTGCAGGGGTGGGATATTCATCGCTAGTAATAGGGATAACTTCTTTTATTTTGAGATCGTAATTTAATTTTTTAGCTTCTTCAAAAATTGTGACAGCAAAATCATACCAACTAATAGCACCACTATTAGTAAAATGATAAATTTGTGCTAGGTTTTTTTTATCTTTAAATAATGTTATTAAATCGGCAATTATTTTCGCTATATCATAAGCATAAGTAGGGCATCCCACTTGATCTATTACTACTTTTAATTGTTCTCTTTCACGTCCTAACTTTAGCATTGTTTTAACAAAATTTCCTTTGCCAAAAGTCCCATAAACCCAAGCTGTGCGTAAAATAATATAATTATTATGATTAGTGATTATGGCTTTTTCTCCTGCTAATTTAGTTTCGCCATAAACGCTTATAGGATTAGGATTATCTTGCTCTAAATAGGGAGTATTTTTATTACCATCAAAGACATAATCTGTAGAAATATGTATTAATTTGGCTTTAATTTTTTTGCTTTCTTCTGCTAAGATTTGAGGGGCGATCGTATTTATTTGATAAGCTAATTCATAGTTAGACTCTGCTTTATCAACGGTGGTATAAGCGGCGGCATTTACAATTATATTTGGCTTAATTTCTTGAATAGTATCAATAATATTTTGATTGTTTGATAAGTCAATTTTTGTCCGATCTAAACTAATTAATTCACCTATATTATTTAGTGTTTGATTTAATTCATTACCAACTTGTCCATTTTTTCCTATTAATAGTACCTTCATTTTTTTTATTAATTATTAATTATTTATTGAGAATTTTTTTAGTATTTATAATACTATTTTTTTATTATGATTATTTTTTTTAAATTAAATTTTTTTAGATAATATCAGGTGAATTATAATTCGATTTTGTCAAAAAATTATCCTTTTCTTAATTTCTCAAGAAAATTTCTACAATAAAACCTAATTTTGTATCTTTTCTAAAAATTTTGTTTGGCAATCCTATATGAGATTGTTTAAAAATATTATTCTCTAGGTTATAAAAAGATAATTCAAAAAATTTTTTTCTTGTCATTTTGATACTTATGTTACGTTTTTTCTCAAATGGAATAATTGATAAAAGAAATAAATATAATTTATCTAGTAATTCAATTATTTAAGAGTTTCAAACTAAATATTATGTCACAAGCAAGAATAGAAGGTTTAGATCGCAGAGATTTGAATGAAAAAGAGAATAACGCAAAGGAAATCCCCCCTAACCCCCCTTTTTAAGGCAGGGCTGTTTCATTCTCAAAAAAAGGAGAAAGAATAGTAG
>CAZWLZ010000460.1:0-2424 GCA_964634505.1 uncultured bacterium
CCCGCCCCCGTGCTTGCCCTGCCCCCATACCCACCCAAATAAAGAGGGCAACCACAGGGGGTTTGCCCCTATGATAATGATCTATTTTCGGGATTATCGGGATGAAGACTATCACCATTCCATAATAATGGATTATCCCTTATATATTCTTGCAATCGATCCCACGATTCAGGATTACGAATGATATGTTCATAATAATTTCTTTGCCATAGCCTGTTTTCAAAAGAAGGCCATTCTTGATTATAAACTCCATGACGATATTTAGCAGTTGTTAGAGATTTAAAACGATGGACTACATCTCCTAGTTTCAGCGTGGTATTATCTTCCAAAATAATAATACCGTGAATATGATTAGGCATTAAGACAAAAGCATCAATATCAATGCCTTGGTAATAATTAGCAATTTCATCCCAAACAATTTGTATCATTTCTCCAGCACTGGAAGGGTGCATGATGCCATTATCAATTGTACCAAGAAGAGATCGCCTTTGGTTAACACAAATGGTTACAAAATATGCTCCTGCTTGAGAATAATCATATCCTTTGAGGCGAATTGAACGACGATGATGAATATCAGGATTATACAACATAAAAATCAATAAATGAATAAGATATAGGGTATATTTCGCTCACCCTAATTTTACCATGTACGGGCGGTATCCCTTATCCATCGCAATTTTATCAGGTAGGGGCGATGCCCCCGTGCTCGCCCTCCCTCAAATGTAGGACAATTAACATTTGGGGCAACCACAGGGGGATTGCCCCTACGGACACACACAGATAATACGAAAACCGCTGTCGTTGCTAACGTTCGTGCGCCCATTTCTGCCACGGGAGGCGCTGCGACAGTTACAATCGAAGTAGTACCACGAACCGTCCCGCAGTACAAATGCATTTGAATTGTTTTTACCTGCACTACCATCAGTTGGATGATTGTTATAGTTGTCTTGCCAATTATCTTCGCACCATTCCCATACGTTCCCGTGCATATCGTATAAGCCCCATTTATTCGGTTTTTTCTGTCCTACTTGATGAGTTTGACTATTTGAGTTTTTATCATACCAAGCATATTCTCCCAATTGATTTTGATTGTCTCCAAAGTAGTATTTTGTTGTACTACCAGCCCGACAAGCGTATTCCCATTCAGCTTCTGTTGGTAGTCTGAAAGTTCGTTTAGTTGTGGCTGATAACTTATCACAAAATGCCTTTGCCATAGCCCATGATACACTTTCTACGGGCTGATCCCCCCAACCCCCCTTATTAAGGGGGGCTTCAGAAGTATCTTTAAAAAGTGGATGGTTACGCATCATCATTTGAGAAATTGAAATTGCTCCTTGAGCAATGGGACTTTTTGCCATAATGGGGGCTTCGGAGTTTTTAAAGTGAGAAGGATTATTACCCATAATCGATTGATATTGGGCTTGAGTAATGGGATATTTGCCCATGAGGAAGCTGTAATTAATGTTGACTTGGTGAATCTGTTTTTCATAGTTAGTCTCATTACTACCCATCATAAAGCTACCTGCTGGTATTTCTACCATTTCTAAGATTATGCCGTTACCTAAGTCTTCTGTTAAGCGACGTTTTTTCTCTTCTTCAGCTTTACGTTTAGCCTCCGCTTCTTCACGATAACGTTTTTCTTCTTGCTCGGCGAGTAAGTTCAAAAATGGTAAGATGTCATCTAAATAAGAGTTTACTCCTAATTTGTGTAACATCTCTTGTAATGCTGTTATATATTGGCGATCGCCACTGGTAATTAAAGGTTTCATTAATTGTAATAAAGCCATTAAATCTTCTGTGGGAGAGACATTACGATGAATTAACCAATTACTAACAGATAAGATTACTTGCTCTTTTGCTAATTCATAAAGCTTAAGTTTAAAGCAACTTTCGCTCATTTGTAACTGTAAATCAGCGATTAAAACCCCTTGTCCACGACTTGTTAATATTTGTAATACTTCATTGTAAGATTTAGCTAAATTAGCAATTAATTCAGCAATTTCTTCTTTACTATAATCTCTAGGATTAATTAACTCTAAATCTTGTAAACAATTTAATAATAGTGGCGGTAAAGGTTGACTGGTGGGTGCATATAATAAGAAGTAAATATCAGCCCATAATCCAGCATTTAAACCGTGTAATAAGACAAGATAATCAACGGATTGTTTAACTTCTTTTTCACTAAGATTATAACGAAAATGATCGGTATCTAAGCCTAATTCGATGGCTTGGCTTTCTGCCTCCATTATGTCTAAATTAAAACTTAAACGTTCAATATTACTAGCACCATATAAGGTATCTATTTTACTAGGATTATCAGACTGTTGACGCAATTTTTGCCATTTTTGCACTTCTCTTTTAGCATAGAGATATTAGACTTTATCGGAAATAAACAAAAATTTTTCTTTGTAGCTTATTTTGTCC
>CAZWLZ010000461.1:0-2416 GCA_964634505.1 uncultured bacterium
TCAAGAAAAATTTGCCCTTAATCAAACAGAGATAAAACTGGTAAATAATTGGGAATTAATTAAAAATAATTCAGCCATAAATGCGGTAATAATTGCTACTCCCGCCTCAACTCATTATCCTTTAATCAAAGAATCTTTAAATCTAGGTTATCATGTACTTTCAGAAAAACCTTTAACCTTAAATTCTCTTGAATGTGAAGAATTAACAATCCTAGCAAAAAGTAAAAAATTACAACTATTTATTGATCATACCTACTTATTTAATCCCTTTATTAATCAAGGAAAAGCAATTATTAAAAAAGAAAAATTAGGTAACTTACGTTATGGTTATGCCAGTCGTACTAATTTAGGACCAGTGCGTCAAGATGTTGATGCCTTATGGGATTTAGCCATCCATGATATAGCAATTTTTAATTATTTTTTAGATCAAAATCCGATCCAAGTTCAAGCAGAAGGCAAAAATTGGTTACAAAAAAATATAGCAGATTTAATATGGTTAAAATTAATTTATCCTCATAATTTTATAGTCCATATTCATCTATCTTGGTTAAATCCTGATAAACAGAGAAAATTATCCATAGTTGGCAGTAAAGCATCTTTAATCTTTGATGAAATGCAATCTCCTTCGCCCTTGATTTTACAAAAAGGTTACTTTGAAAAACAAGAAAATCAATTTATACCTACAGGAGTGGAAACAGAATATTTAGAAGTAGAAAAAGTTGAACCATTAAAGTTAGTGTGTGATCGTTTTTTAGACAATATTATTAATAAGAAAAAAGATGAAATTTCTTCAGGAGAATTAGCCATAAATTTAGTAAAAATTTTAGAATCTTTAACTACTTCTTTAACTAAAAATGGTAGCTTAATTGACTGTTAAAATAACATTTTATGGTACGTAATGCTATATATAGGTCAAGTTGGGCAAAAGCCCACCCTACCTTTATTTGCTGATAAGTTGAGTAATAAAATCTCAATTAACCGAAGCCGTAATACTATAATTACCAGTTTCGCCCGGTTCAAAAGCATTTGCCCAGATCATATAAATTCCATCATTGGGTAAGATAACAGAAATTTGAGAACGTGCATCATTGGGGGCAATATCATCATTACGGCTAATCAAAACGAACATTTCTTGTTTTTTGTCAAAATAAAGTAATAATAATGATGGATCGAGTTGATTACTATTCATTTCAATATTAATTTTTTGTCCTTTTTTTCCTTCAAAAATATAGGGTTCAAAATAACTTTCATCTGGTAAACTAAGAGACTCGTTATTAATTACGCTTTGAATTGTTGTACCATTGACAGGAAGCGATCGCACTTCAGTATTAGTTGATGGTTTTTGTGCAACCATGATCGAAGCATTACCCTCTTGAATTGCTACTAAAAATGGTTGTATATACTTGATAGGCAAAGCAAAACTAATCCCAATATATCCTTGACTCATACCAATAACTTCACCCGTATTAGGATCGGTTACTGGAGCTGTTTCAATAGCGGTATTAATGCCAATAACTTCACCTTGTGAGTTAAGTAAGGGGCCACCAGAATTACCTGGATTAACAGCCGCATCATGTTGAATAATAGTTGTTTCGGGATCAATTCTACTGATAACTCCAATGGTTAAAGTATTTTGATTTTTAAGCCCATGGGGTGAACCGATCGCATACACAGACTGACCTACTTCTGTTGAGTTAGAATTAGCTAGTGGGAGAATGGGTAAGTTAGTTTGATTACGCAGTTTAACGGCGGCAATATCCGCTTCATTTGAATCAAAACCAACAATATCAGCTAAAGCTTCTTGTCCGTTAGCAAGAACAACAATAACAGGAGAAGGAGTATTAGCTAATACATGGGCATTGGTTAAGATTAAACCATCTTTTGAGACGATAAAACCACTACCCGTAACGCCATTGACTCCTTGAATAGCAACTACTGATGGACTAGCTTTTTTGTAAAGATTAATACGAGTTTGTTCATCGCTAGTTTGAGCGACTACAGTTAATTGGGTAAAGGGATTTAGAAAATTGGTATTTTGACCAATTAGGGGTTGAGGTGATTTTAAATTGAAGACTAAGGCGGTAATGGTAGCGGTGACGCTCAATGCTAAAATTTGGCTTTTTTTCATAATGTTTTACTTTAATTTATTGATATATCTAAGTTTAGATTTGTTCACAATTAAGGAGACAAATTAGAAAAAATTTTCACTTAAGGTATAAAAACTGATGTAAATGTGAAATAATTTTCACTTTTTTGATAAATTTTTATGTTAAAGTTAACAGATTAAAACAGTTTAATCATTAAATGTTATAGCAATGAACGAGATAGTTAAAACAATTTTATTTCCCCTAACCCCCCTTAAAAAAGCAGGGCTGTTTCAAACTAAGTCGGCAAAAAGGTTGGGGTGTTAGGGTAT
>CAZWLZ010000462.1:0-2398 GCA_964634505.1 uncultured bacterium
GGCTTTAGGTAAAGTTAATAGTAGTCATTCGAGTTGTAATCATTTACAAAAATGGTCTGTAGTGCAGTCTGGATTGACTAAATCGGGTTTGTTTGAGCAATTAGGTCAAATTGATCCTTTTTCGTTAATTGCGGCGATTGGTGATCCTATGCAAATATTTGTGGCGGCGATCGCCATCAAAGCTAGTGAAAAAAAGGGCATCCTTTTGGCTGGTGGTACGCAAATGTTGGCGGTATATGCTTTAATTCAAGCTATTTGTCGGCAAGAGAAAACCAAGGTAAATTTTGATAATATTATAGTTGGTACAACTATTTGGGTGGCTGAAGATACCACTGGTGATACGGTAGGGTTGGCTAAGAATATTACCCAAGTACCTCTTTTAGCTAGTAATCTCAATTTTAGTGATTCTATTTATCCTTCTTTACAAGCCTATCAACAAGGTTTTGTGAAAGAGGGAGTGGGTGCAGGTGGTTTGGCGATCGCCAGTTATCTTTTGGGTTGGGATAATGAACAATTGTTAAAAGCGGTAGAAAAGCAAATGAGTTTGTAAGGGTGAAAGGTTTTTCACTTTTAGAGATATTAGATAATTTATTTTTCTAAGATAGATAACTTAATCTGAATCTTGAATCATTTTTTGAACTTCTTTAATTGTAAAATTGTCAATTTTTATTTGTCTATGACCATATTTTGTATATAGTATAATTAACCAATATAGTTTTACTAAACTAGCAGGATATCTTTGATAATGATCCTGATAACCCAAATATTGACAAGAAGATGGTAATTTCATATTCTCTTAGTATAAATTAAGGTAAATCAACTTCTGCCCAGACTGTAGTATAAGATGATGAAACAGTAGGATCAACAAAAGATTTAATCTCAAGAATCACTAACTTTTGTTGACTTATTAATACATTTGTTTTCTGTTCTAGTTTATAATTAGGAGGTTTTGGAAAAGTATTTCTTAAATTAACATCAATATTATTAGTAATACTTACTTGATTTCCAATAGAAGGAACAATAGGAGGTGAAATTGTAATAGGTTGATTTGTAGCGATCAGAGATTCTCCAACTGATGCAACTCCTGATCTATTATTAATTGCACCTATTCTTATCCACCCAATTGATGAGGGTAAATTTTTAGAAAAAGATGTAGATGGTGATTTAGATATTATAACGGGAGACTCAGTCCTTTTTTGATCAAAAATAAATATAATTCCAATTATAATCGTACCACCGATAATACTACCAATAATTACTGAGTCTTGCCAATCTAGCTTTTTATGTCTCATTTATGTTATCTTCTAAAAACGAATTTTTGTTATTCTCCAATTATGGGGGACTTTCCAAACGACGGGGATTCCCAATTTCACCACTACCAACTTGTTGAATTAGAAAATCTCTAAATTGTTCTGCTCTTTGATAACTCCTAAAAGAACTAACTTGAATCGATTTACCAATGTTTTTACGTGTTATGCGAAAAGCATCCCGACAAAAACGGCTTTGTACTAGCTGTAAATTTTCAGAGCTATTATCGATATAAACAGGATAAAAATCAACAGGAAATTCGTTTAAGTTAGATGGCATTACATCGCCACAAGTAGATTTAGGAAAAGAATCATTATCAAAGATATTAGAATTGCTATTATTTTCAAGAGGTTTTGTTGTTTTATTGCTTCTTGATACAGAAGAATCTTTCTCATTATAATTAAAAATGAAGATAAATGAAATTATGATTATTCCGATAATCACAACTAAAATACTCACCTTATCTTGCCAATATTCATTTTTGTTGTTCATAAAGTTTTTTGTTTATAAAGTTACAAAATTCTATTTTCCATTAAGATTGATCGCTTTAAAGTCTATTTAATGCTAAAAAATCTGGTTCATGATTAATTTGAATTTGGAGGATCTGACGAACCAGAGGCGATCGCCCTATTAGTAACATCTTGACTAATTTCTAATTTTTTGTTTCTTTGTTCAATTTTTTCTATCTGGGAATCTTCAAAAGATTTTTCTAACTGTTCTTCAATAATTTCCATAATAGAAGAAATTTTAGGTAAAGATTCATAACTTTTATTTGCTTTTTGTTCCTGCACATAAGAAGAATTAGGTTGTGCTGAAGTATTTGGAATTTGAATAGAGGGAGAACCAGAACCTAGACTAACTAGTGTTTGTGCAAAATCAACTCCAGTAACCAACTTACTCACAAGATCACCTAATTTTACTTTTCGTTTTTCAGCAATCTCAATTTGTTGAGTTAAAAAAGCCATATAACTTTCACATTCTCTAATCGTAACTTCATAAGTAGATGAAAGTTTTTCAAAAATCGGTTCAAATTTATTAAATTGTTGATCATGCCAAGTAGATTTAAGATTATTCCATTGATGAGATACCT
>CAZWLZ010000463.1:0-2398 GCA_964634505.1 uncultured bacterium
CCCCTTTTTAAGGGGGGTAGGGGGGGATTCTTCAGTAATAAGGGAGGTTAAAGAAGTTAAATTGAAGGAAAAAGTAGCGGTAGGAAAAGTTAATAATAAGGCAGTTAAAATAAGAGATTTTTTCATAGTTTTTCGATTAGTTTAAGTTTAATAGTTTAATAAATCAAACACAAAAAATAAATTTTTTGCTAATAGCTAAAACCCGTTGAAACGGGTTAAGTTTTATTTAGCGAAAGCTAAATTTAGCTTTCAGCCTGAACTTTAGTTCAAGGCTGATATTAAAACGGGTTAGATTTTATTTAGCTTTATTCCTCAATTTCTACTCCTTGCTGTTGGGCAACTTTTTCTAAATCGATTTTTATGTATGTTTTACCACCACTTTGATACAAAGCTATCAAATTCCCTTTAAAAAAACCTGCCATTTGCGTTAATACTGCTTCAGGATTTTGAGTAGGATTAATTGTAAATAATTGATTTTTACTATTACAAATTTGTCCTTCTTTGGCGATCGCACAAACCACATTATAATTATTTACTTCCCCTGTGGTTATATAATTTAAACGCCCTTCACGAAAGGCTTGGTCAAATTTAGGTGAGACTGTATCACAACGGGCATCAGGACTCCAATTAGTAATATTTTCTGATTTCCAGAAAATCATGGGAACATTTTTCTTTTCTTCAGGAATCCATATTACCGTAGTGGGTATTTTCTCTCTGGCATCTATTTCGTAAACCTTAGCACATTTGAATTCTAGAGTTTCTTGACTTAAACTAGCTTTTTCATTGACTACAACACTACAAAATCCTAATATGGTGATTAAACTCAAGGATAATAAGGGTTTAATTTTCATAATTTCTTCTTTTTTGTGAATTTTACCTAACATAAAGTTTAGTTATCTCCTTTTTAGACGAAACAATTAATTTTTAAGTTCCCATTTTTTATTAATTTTGGTGCTATAGGATTTATTACAGGCAGGATGCCTGATACCACAGAATAAAAAAACAAGAGATTTTAACCTCTTGTTTGTGTTTTAGCAGAATTGGCGATCGCCATCTGTGCTTTTAAATAGAATTTGCTAAAGCAGTTGATCTTTTACGGCGAGTAAATTTACCATTACTTTCAGAAATAGGTTTTTCAATAACTTGCAACATAAAAATAATTAAGGGTTCACTTTGTAACTCTCTTTTTATCAATCGTGCTAAACTGGTTTCAACTTCAATGCGAATCATATTCCAATTAATATCATTTTGGTTATTAACTTGACTCTCATATCGATCGCCAATAACCTGATCAACCATACGAATAATCATATTTTGAAGTAAAGACATTTCGATTTTACTCACCACACCACGGAAATTGATACTAGGCTGAGCAATTAAATTACCATTATCTTCCACCGATGCTGACACCGTAATAACCCCATCTTCAGCCAGCATTTGTCTTTCTTCCATCACCTTCTCATGAACAATTCCCGCACTATCTACCAACTCAATACCAGAAGGCACTTTGCCCCCAATACGAATAGAATCATCGGTTAATTCAATCACATCACCATTATTAATAACGATCATATTTTCTGGAGGAATACCCATACTTTGGGCAGTTTGACAGTGTTTTACTAACATACGATGTTCACCATGAACGGGAATAAAAAACTTCGGTTTCGTCAAAGCCAACATTAATTTTTGATCTTCTTGACAACCATGCCCAGATACATGAATGCCAAAATTTTTGCCATAAATCACATTCGCACCCCTCATCATTAATCGATCAATGGTATTAACTACAGGGATAGTATTACCCGGAATAGGATTAGCAGAAAAAATAATGGTATCTCCCGGTTTGGCCTTAATTTGAGGATGTTCGCCTCTGGAAATCCTTGTCATGGCAGAAAAAGTCTCTCCTTGAGAGCCTGTTGTTAAAATTAAAATTTGACTATCCGTATAATTACGCAAATGATGTAATGAGACAAATAAATCATCAGGAAATTTCAAATAGCCTAAATTACGAGCATGGGCAATTACATTCAACATCGATCGCCCAACTAAAGCCACTTTTCGCTTATGTTTGATAGCAAGTTGTAACACAATATTAACACGATGTACTGAAGTTGCAAAAGTAGTCAACATCAAACGTCCTTTAGCTTGACTAAAAATGCGGTCTAAACCGGGCATAACAGACATTTCCGACCCAGTTTGACCGGGAGACTCTGAGTTAGTAGAATCCCCCATTAAACATAAAATCCCTTGACTTCCCAATTCTGCTAAACGATGAAAATCAAAATGTTCACCATCCACAGGGGTATAATCTACTTTATAATCCCCAGTATGAATCAAAACCCCAATGGGAGTATGAATAGCAAGGGTAAAACTATCAGCGATAGAATGGGTGTTACGG
>CAZWLZ010000464.1:0-2395 GCA_964634505.1 uncultured bacterium
CCGATGGTACTGCTACTACTACCGAGACTGCACCTCCTACCGATGGTACTGCTACTACTACCGAGACTGCACCTCCTACCGATGGTACTGCTACCACTGGTGAAACCGTACCTCCTGCACCTGTAGCTTCTAGTGATACGGCTGTAGCTGATCAAGGTGGTTTTCCTTGGTGGTTATTACTGTTACCTCTTTTGGGAGGACTTCTATATTTCTTTCTTGGCAAAAAAGACCAAAAAACTGAGAATATAGTAGAAGAAAATATAATGTCCACACCCATTGGAGGTGTTTCAACTACTGGACAAAAGGCTTTTGTAAGAGTTAATGGTGACTACTTAAGTGTTTATAACGGTCCTGGTACTACTTATGATGTTATTGACAAAATTAGTAATGGTCAAACAGTCCTATTATCAGACAAAAGAGAGAATGATTGGATACAATTAGAAACTGGCGGTTGGGTGCCTTTAAGTTATTTAGATTTTGAAAATGATTATAGTGAAGCCTAATTTTCCTGAATGCTTTACATAAAACTTATATCTTACTCATTTTTATGATTGATATGATTGATGAGTAAGTTTGTAATTTTGATTCTGTTCAAATAAAATCTAAAAAATATATTAAGAATGAACATAATAAGTTAAAATTCTTAACAAAGAAGAAAAAATTATTATAAAAAATTAACAAGGAGGATTTTTATGGCTTTAGTTCCTATGCGATTACTATTAGATCATGCTGCTGAAAATGGTTATGGTATTCCAGCTTTCAACGTTAACAATTTAGAGCAGATTCTATCTATTATGGCGGCAGCTAATGAAACAGATAGTCCCGTAATTTTACAAGCCTCTCGTGGCGCTCGTAATTATGCGGGGGAAAATTTCCTTCGTCATCTTATTTTAGCGGCGGCTGAAACTTATCCTCATATTCCTATTGCTATGCACCAAGATCACGGTAATAGTCCTGCTACTTGTTATTCTGCTATTCGTAACGGTTTTACCAGTGTTATGATGGATGGTTCTTTACAAGCAGATGCTAAAACTCCTGCTAGTTTTGAGTACAATGTTAATGTAACTGCTGAAGTTGTTAAGGTTGCTCACTCTGTTGGTGCTAGTGTGGAAGGTGAATTGGGTTGTTTAGGTTCGTTAGAAACTGGACAAGGTGAAGCTGAAGATGGTCACGGTTTTGAAGGTAAATTAGATCATTCTCAACTTTTAACTGATCCTGACGAAGCGGTAGAATTTGTACAACGTACCCAAGTTGATGCTCTTGCTGTAGCCATCGGTACAAGTCATGGTGCTTATAAATTTACTCGTAAACCTACGGGGGAAATTTTAGCGATTAGTCGTATTGAGGAAATTCATGCTAAATTACCTAATACTCATTTGGTAATGCACGGTTCTTCTTCTGTACCTCAAAAATGGTTAGATATGATTAATGCTAATGGTGGTAAAATTCCTGAAACCTATGGCGTACCAGTAGAAGAAATTCAAAAAGGAATTAAAAGTGGTGTTCGTAAAGTAAACATTGATACGGATAATCGTTTGGCGATTACTGCGGCTATTCGTGAGGCGGCCATGAAAGACCCTTCTAATTTTGATCCTCGTCATTTCTTAAAACCTTCTATTTCTTATATGAAAGAGGTTTGTTTAGAACGTTATCAACAGTTTTGGTGTGCTGGTAATGCTAGTAAAATTAAGCAAATTAGTCTTGATGATTTTGCTGCTAAATATGCTAAAGGCGAGTTGAATGCTACTGTTAAAAGTGCTGTAGCTGTTTAATTTATTTCATTTCCATTAAAAAAACAAGAGGTTAAAATCTAATCTCTTGTTTTTTTTTGCTGGCGATCGTAAATTTTATAGCAACGGACAGGTTAGTTAGGACATGTTAGTTCCCCCCTAACCCCCTTAAAAACCGGTAGAATAAGCTTTAAGCTAATGTCTTAACCTAAAAACGTAGTTCTATATCTTATATTTACTTATATTACGCATAAGTAAAATTGTTAGGGGTTTTAAGAAGCAGTTAAGTGTTAGATTTTAAAGAAGATTTTAGGATAGATAAAATTCAATTATTTTAAAACCTGAACAATGGGGACTTATAGTTAAAACTGATAACCGATTTTTTGCCTCACCTAATCCCCAATACCTCATATCTAATACTATTTATTCATTTTGCGTGACTGACATTTACTTATTTATTAGGTTGGGGTGTCATACGTAAATAAGGTTTAACTTCGGTAACGCCTTTGGTAAATTTCTTTTTAGCATCTTCAGTAGAAATAGAAGGCACTACTACGCAATCATCGCCATCTTTCCAATTAGCAGGGGTAGCAACTTGATGATTATCGGTTAACTGTAAAGAATCAATTACTCTCAAAAGTTCATTAAAATTACGGCCTGTACTA
>CAZWLZ010000465.1:0-2389 GCA_964634505.1 uncultured bacterium
CATTACTTTCTCTTGACCAAAAATTTTAGAATGAAACAGCCCTGCCCCCAACACCACTTATAGCATAGGATTTTCATAAAAATAATTGTTTTGCGTAACTTCTATATTAATTTCGTTTTGTTTAATATATTAGTCTAAGTACAGGACAAAAAATGAAGAGAGTCAAGAAATTGATCATATCTTAAGTCTAAATTCAAGATAATAATAATAAATATTGAAATAATCAATTTATGATGGTAAATTATCAAAACTCATTACTTATTACTTATTACTCATTACTTTCTCTTGACCAAAAATTTTAGAATGAAACAGCCCTGCCCCCAACACCCTAATACCCCAATGCCTAAACCAGAGAATTTTAGATCAAACTGAGGTGATGCTGGTGATTATTATTTGCGGTAAATATTGATTGCTTAATTTTGGGCTATTGTTATCGGTTGATTGAAAAGAGATTTTTTCTGAGAAGACTGACTTTTATACCAAATAAAAACACCTGATAAAATGATTATCAAACTAATAATTAAAATAATTTTGGGTTGTTCAAAATTAAAGTTAAATTTTTTAATAACTTTTTGTTTTTGATTTAATTTTATTTCTCCTTTTGGTTGTGGTAAATCTGGGATAATTTCTAGTAAATATTGCCATGTTAATTCTCCGTCATGTTCATCTGGTTTTTTTTCTTCTAGTTGACAGTGAAGCAATGCTAAAGTTACATTATCATGACCATTTTTATTAACACCAATATTGAGAATTTTTTGAGCTGCATCTTCAATATTGACTTCTTTTTTTAGAATAGGTAATATTTCTGAACGCCAATATTGTTCTATACGATCAAAATCTGATAAACCATCAGAACATAATAAAAATATACAGTTTTCATCTAAAATAAATCTTCTGATATGAACTTGTAATTTATTAGAAGATTCCATCCCTAAAGCCTGTAATAATGCACCTGTTTGAGGGTTGGTAATTACTTTGCGATAAAATCCCATTCCCATACGCACTTTTTTCGTTGCTAAATCATCATCTACACTTACTTGATGACAACTATCCTCTGTAATCCAATAAATACGAGAATCCCCTACATATGCTAAATAAACTTCATGGGCGATCGCCATACTAATGACAGTTGTTGTACCCATTCTTTCTTTATCTTTTCGTTTTTTAGCATTATTAATATTACTTATTTTATCATTAGCTTTTGATACGGCGTTATGAAGTTTTCCTGCATCAATTAGGGGAGTCCAAAATTTATTTTGTAGGGTTTCTGTTAAAGTTTTTTTGTAAGAATTTTCTAATTCATTTTTAATAATATCAATAGCCATAGCTGAAGCAATTTCTCCATCTTCTTGACCACCTAAACCATCACAAACTATATTTAAGGTATCAAGACTAGATCTAGTATTTCTAAGATTTTGAGGAGTTGGATAGCAAGAATCTTCATTATTTCCTCTTTTTTTACCCGGATCACTAGCAGTAATTATTTGATAATTTCTTTGATAATAATTATTCCCTAAAATGTATAAAACTTGATCAAAAATTGCTAAAAGTTTATCTGGATTATCAACTAACTTTTGCTGTAAACATAAAACTATTTTTCCTATTACTTGTTGTACTAAAGGATTAAGTTTTGGTAGCCAATTACTCCATAAACTACCTAAATCTTTTAAAGTAGGGCTATAATCTTCATCTAATTTTAATTCAATTAATTTAATAATTCCTCCTGAAATTTTGATATTATTAGGTAGGAATAAACTTGACAATACTTTATGTTTACTTAAGGGTTTCCATATTTGTACCATCTGCCATAACCAACTTACTTGTCTTAAAGCTGAAGCACGAAAAAAACTCAGCTCAATAGGAGGAAATAATTGAGCATAAATTAAATTTCCCTTGTTATCTAAAGGAACACTTTCGTATTCTAATAACCAAGCTGAAAATTCTTTATCAATATAACCATAAATCTGAGGTAAATATAAACGATGAGAAAAAAGTTTTAAGTAAGGAATCATCTCATCAGGAATGCTCTCTGGAAAAATAGGTACTAAAGCTGGTTTAGTGTCAATGACAATATTTGAGCCACAAACAAAAAAACGATTTTCGATTAATTCACCAATGGTATATTGCCTTGTTAATGTGCCACAGATTCGTAAGTAACGTTTAATTAAAGGTGTTTGACAGCGATGACAAAATGTGTTTTCTAAGGAATTTAAAGTTTTACATCTTCTATTAACACATCTAATTTCTGCTGTCATAATTGTCATAATTCAAGATCAAGAAACTATATTTAAAAGAATAATACTTCATTCTACTTAGTTCTTTGCTTATTGGCTATTTTCACTGAATTTCTCTCTGATAGTTAGCCATTTCGAGACTATCTACACCATCC
>CAZWLZ010000466.1:0-2385 GCA_964634505.1 uncultured bacterium
TATACTCTATTACATTATCTCTTGTTTGTGCAATTAATTTTGTCCAATTACTTAACTATCTCCTACTTCAAATTATCTTTTGCGGATTGATAAAGTTGTTTAAATTTTCTTTGTTGAACATGATGATCTACAATGGGTAAAGGATAATTATAGTTTTGACATTCTAAAGGGGGTATTTTACCTGTTACTAAATATTCTGTATCCATTGAACTGATTTCTGGTAACCATTGTCTAATATATTCGGCTTCAGGATCAAATTTTTGGGATTGAAAAGAAGGATTAAAAATCCTTAACGGTTGGGCATCCATACCACTAGAGGCACTCCATTGCCAACCACCATTATTAGATGATAAATCCCCATCATATAATTTTTGCATAAAATATTTTTCTCCCCAACGCCAATCAATAATTAAATCTTTGGTCAAAAAATTAGCTACAATCATCCGACAACGATTATGCATCCAACCAGTTTCATTTAATTGACGCATAGAAGCATCTACGATAGGATAACCTGTTTTTCCTTCACACCATGCTTGAAAGTGTTTTTCATTGTTGTGCCAAGGAAAATTTTTAAAATGTTCTTTATAAGCGCCCTTTTCTAATTCGGGATAAAAATATAAACAATGTTGAAAAAATTCTCGCCAAGCTAATTCTTTTTGCCAAGTTTCAATATTTACTCTCTCCTCGTCACTATTACTATTTTCTAAGGCTTCTATGGTTTTTTGCCAAATGGTACGAATACCAATTACTCCAAATTTTAAAGGCGCACTTAATTGAGATGTGCCATCTATGGCTGGAAAATTCCTATTTTCTCGATAATTACTCAACAGGTAATCACAAAAATAATCTAATCTTTCTTGTGCTGCAACTTCTCCAGCTTTTAATGGTAATGGATTGTGCCAGATGTAACCTAATTCTTTAACAGTGGGAATATTAGAAATTAAGTTAGTAATAAGGTTTTTTTCTACTGAATTTAAACCATCTAATTTGATCGGTTTTGTTGCTATATTTTGTTTAGTTTTTTTGATCCAATTTTTCCAAAAAGGAGTATAAACAGTATAAGGGTTATTAGAGTTAGTTAAAATTTCTTTTGGATAGTGTAAAAGTTGATCCCAATAAGTTTTTACTGTGATCTTAGCCTGTTTTAAACTAGCTTCAATTTTTTGATCTCTTAATTTACTATAAGGTTCAATATCTAAATTCCAATTAACATTATTTGCTTTTAAAGTAGTTGCTAATTGAGGAATAAGTATTTCTGGTTTGCCTTTTAAAATTAATAAATCACTACCTAATTGACGATAACTTTTTTGTAATTCCTTTAAACAACCGATCAAATAAGTTATTCGGGCAGGTGCGATGTCATCTCGATTGAGAATATAATCATCAAAACAAAATACGCCAATTATTTTTGATGTTTTGGTGTTACTTTCACTCAATCCAATATTGTCAGTTAAACGTAAATCTCGCCGATGCCAAAATAAAGTTAAATTATTCACTATTTAATTTTTTATTAAATTTCATCAATTTATTTTCTAACGATCGCCATTTTGATCACTATATTTTTATTATATTTGGCGATCGCCTCTGTCTTTTTAGATCAGATGTTTTTTTCACCCCAACACCCCAACCCCCTATTCCCCAACACCCTATTCCTTATCTCGAACTCGCTTAATTCTTTTAATCGGTAAATTAGCAGTTAAAGCAGTCACACGATCATTACTATCGATAGTTAATTCCATTTCTTCCAAATCGATTTCCAAATAACGAGTTACCACCGCTAAAATTTCCTGACGCATTTGTTCTAACAATTCAGGATTAACACCGGCACGATCATGGGCTATCACTACTTGTAAACGTGTTTTAGCTTTATATCTACTACGAGAATTGACACCCCAAGGCAGGATTTTATCAAATAGATTTTTTAACATAATAATTTTAATAATAGGTTAAGGCATGAATAATTATTAATCATTTTTTTAAGACATTCCAAAAAATTTACGTAAACGAGTAAAAAAAGTTTCATTGGTTGCCATTAAATCAAGAAAAGGGACATCAAAACCCTGTATTCTTTTTGCAATATTAAGAATAGCTGTAGCGGGTAAAGAAGGTTCAGAACTTAATACCAAAGGTTCTCCCCTATTAGAAGAAGTAATAACTCTTTTATCATCGGGTACGATACCTATCAATGGTACTACTAATAAATCGACAATGTCTTCTACGCTGATCATTTCGTCCATTTGTACCATTTCTGGTCGTAATCTATTGACAATTAAGCGAATACTCTTCATATCTTCACTTTCTAATAAGCCTACTACCCTATCCGCATCTCTAACAGCCGCCACCTCTGGAGTTGTGACGATCAATGCTTCGGTAGCAGCGGCGATG
>CAZWLZ010000467.1:0-2028 GCA_964634505.1 uncultured bacterium
GGCGGTTAATGTTCGTGGTAATATTATTCCTATCATGGACTTAAATTTGCGTTTTGGTTATGAACAAACAGAATATAATGTTAATGATAATGTGGTTATTATCAATCACGAAGAATTAAGACTAGGTATTATTACTAATCAAGTAAAAGAGGTAACGGTAATTGATGAATACGCCATTACCCCAGAATTATCCCATGATCATCCTCTTGATGAACTTAAACAAGAAAAATTCATTTCTGGTATTGTTCAAAAAGAAGATCAACTAATTTTATTATTAGATATTGAGGCTTTATTACGTTATACCGATTCCCAAGACTTTGATCTTGATTTTGACTTATTTGAGTTAGAAAGTACAGAAGAAAATAATCAAGATTCTGATGTTGATTCAACAGAGGTAACAGTAAATAAAAAACCCATATTTTTCCCCCAAGCTACAGAATATGAGAGAAAACTGTTAGAAAAACGAGCTAATAATTTACGAGAAACGGTTAAACTTAAAGATTTTACTGGTTTGAAACCCATTTCTATCTTTACTTTAAATCAAGAGTTTTTCGGCGTAGAATTATCTTTAGTTCAAGAATTTATCAAGTTTAAACAAGTTACCCCTATTCCTTGTACACCTAATTTTATTCTTGGTAATATTAATTTACGAGGGGAAGTCATTACTATTATTGATATTAGGGGTTTATTTAATTTGCCTATCTCCATGTTTAAAGCAGAAAATCAGGCAGTAATTGTTAATGTGGAGGGGGTTGTTGTTGGTTTAATGATTGACGCTGTTAACGATATATTCATGCTTAATCCTGAAGATTTAACCCTTACAGAAAGTAAAGAAAATCAAATCAATCAAGCCTATTTACAAGGTGTAATTCCTTATCAAGAAAAAATGTTAGGGGTAATTAATTTACCAGAAATAATGTTAGGAGGAAATTTATTGGTTGATGAAGCTGTTTAATTTTCAAATTAGATAATTGGCGATCACCAAAGAAAATATAGTAGGGGCAACCCTCTGTGGTTACCTGATGTCTTGGGGTGCGCACGGGGGCGTACCCCTACTATGTTTTTTCTTTTGATAACAATTATACCGAAGCTATTTCTAGTGACTAATTCTCTTTAGCTTGTTTTTGTAACATATCAGCATAAAGACCATTTAAAGCATTAACAAAGGCATTTGAGTTATAATTTCCTAAAGTCAAATCTAATATTAATTAATACTCAGGAAAACTAAGATGAATGTTTACACAAAATATGTAACATTAGCAAGACTACATAGAAAAACACTGTGTTATTCAAAATCGGGGAAAATGCTAAAGTACTCTATTTCATTATTAATTCACTATCTTAAATTTAGAGATGTTCCGATTCCAAGTAGATCGCCCTCTGTTTATTTGAAAATCATACCTTAATTCACCAATGCCTAAATGTTATTTTATTTACACACTGTGGAAGTAATCCTCCTAGCAAACCATCTTCTAAATCTAAAAAATAAAGTTCAGGTAAAAATAAATTTTGAATGAACACAGGTTAAGTTTTAATTAAAATTATACAGATAAACTCGTATTATTATACTTTAAACGGCTTAAGAATAGCGATAATTAAAAAGGTTCTGAGTACATACATTTTGGGAATCTAAAAATGATAAATTTTTTATGATAGTCTTGGTGGCGATCGCCAAAAGTCCCCAAATAAAGTATAATAGAGAAAGTAAAAATTTAAGGATAAAATTATGGCATCAACAGCAGCAGAAGTATGGGAATTATTAGGGGAATTAGTAGCGTCTCAAAAAGAAACAGAACGAATTCTTAAAGAACAATCTCGTGAATCTGAAAGACGTTCTCAAGAAATTGATCGCCGTTTTCAAGAGCAATCTCTTGAATCTGATCGTCGTTTTCAAGAAATGGAGCAATTTTTAAAAGAACAATCTGAACAGACTAATAAAGAAATTACTTCTCTTAGTCAAGAAGTTCAAAAAGTTAGTCAAGAAGTTCAAAAAGTTAGTCAAGAAGTTCAAAAAGTTAGTCAAGAAGT
>CAZWLZ010000467.1:2128-2377 GCA_964634505.1 uncultured bacterium
TAAGCGGGTGACTCAACAAGTGGGCGCCCTTACAGGAAAATGGGGTAGTTTTGTAGAAAATATGGTAGCTCCAGCTTGTAAAACTTTATTTTTAAATCGAGGTATTCCCATTCATCAAGTTAGCAAAAGAGTAGAAAAACGTCTCAATGGCAATACTTTAGAGATTGATATTTTGGTGATGAATGAGAATCATGTTTTAGCAGTGGAAGTAAAAAGCACTTTAGGTGTATCTGATATTAACGAGTTTAT
>CAZWLZ010000468.1:0-2342 GCA_964634505.1 uncultured bacterium
TGTAGAAATGAGAGCTGTACCTATTTTTTGGAATAATAATAATGCTTTTTTAATTTCTTTTACTGATATTACTCAACGAAAAAAAATGGAGGAAAAATTAAAGATTTTATTTCAAGCATCTGAGCAAAGTCCAGCATCAATTATTATTACTAATACAGAAGGAATTATTGAATATGTAAATCCTAAATTTGAAGATGTTTCAGGATACAAAGAAGAAGAAGTATTAGGACAAAAACCCAGTATTCTTAAGTCAGGATATACCAGTGATGTTGATTATCAATACCTTTGGCAGACGATAAAACAAGGGAAAGAATGGCAGGGAGAATTTCATAATATGAAAAAAAATGGCGAGTTATATTGGGAAAAAGCCTTAATTTCTCCTATTTTAAATTCTGAAGGAATTATTACTCATTTTATGGCAGTTAAAGAGGATATTACTGAGAAAAAACAACAAGAAATTTTACTACAATATCAAGCTAAATATGATCATTTAACAAAAATTCCTAATCGTAATTATGCTTTAGAAAAACTTGAATATTTATTAGCCCAAGCCACAGAAACTCAGACAAATTTAGGTTTAATGTTTATTGATTTGGATCATTTTAAGGAAGTTAATGATAATTTAGGACATGATTTTGGTGATGAGTTATTAATTCAAGCTACCCAAAGAATGAAAAAAGCTTTAAGAAACACTGATTTATTAGCTCGTTTAGGTGGGGATGAGTTTTTTATGGCAATACCTTTTATCGAAAAATTTAGCCATTTAGAAACCATTGCTGAAAAAATTATTGACTTATTAAAACAACCTTTTGATATTTTTGAACAGATAGTTTATATTTCCGCAAGTGTCGGTATTACTGTTTTTCCTAATGATGGTGAAAATTTAAAACAACTAATTCGTAATGCTGATTTGGCTATGTATGAGTCTAAAAAAAATGGTCGTAATCAGTTTCAGTTTTATCAATCTCAAATGAATAAAATAGAAATTAATAAATGTGATTTAGAAGAACAATTTTTGGTGGCAATTGAAAATAATGAATTTAAAATCGTTTATCAACCTGTGGTTAGATTAGATTCTCAATTTATTATTAGTGCAGAGGCTTTAATTCGTTGGGAAAACAAAGATTTAGGTTTAATTTATCCTGAAAAATTTATCCCTATTCTCGAAAAAAATGGAATGATTTTTGCTTTAGAAAATTGGCTTTTACAAGCTATCAATAAAGATATGGAAACATGGAGAAATATTAAAAATATTCCTATTAGCATTAATTTATCTGAATATCAGTTTCAAGATGAAGATATTATGACTAGATTAATAAAATTTATGCCTGAAAATAATACCATAGAAAATACTATTCAAATAGAACTAAAAGAGGAAATGTTATTAGAAAGAAAATATTTAGTAACAACTATGTTTAAAGATATTATGGATCTTAATATTAATTTATGTTTGGATAATTTTGGCGTTGGTTTTTCTTCTTTAACTAATTTACAGAAATTTTCTTTTCAATCATTAAAAATTGATCCTTCTTTAATACAAGATATAGTAGAAGATCAAAAAGCTAGACGTTTTGTTGAATCAATTATTGCGGTGGGAAAGGTACTAAATATTCAAGTTATTGCTAAAAATATAGAAACAAAAGAACAGTATAACATACTAAAAAAAATTAATTGCGATTATGGACAGGGTTACTTTTTTTCTCAACCTTTATCTGCTATTAATTTTGCTCAATATTTATCTCAAACACAAAAAAATATTGAAAATAGATTTTTACATTAGATATTTACCAGAATTAAAAATACAATAAATTATTGTTATAATAAATATCCATAATAAAAAACAATATCTAGTAAAAGATAATGCTTTTCTGATAGTAGTTTCATCAATTTTTTTAAAGGGTTTTCCTAACAATGGTTTAATTTTTTTTTGTCCTTGATAAATATTTTCTCCTCCTAATTGTACCCCTAAAATCACGGCATAAATTCCTTCACTCCATCCCGAATTTGGACTGGGATCTAGTATTGCATATTGTTTACACTCAACAATACTTTGTTTAAATTTCCCTGAAAATAATGCCAAAGTTATTACCGTCAAGCGACAGGGCAACCATGTACTATAATCCTCCCATTTTGCACTAAACCAACCTATATCTATAAATGGCTCTTTTTTATAGCCAATCATAGAGTCTAATGTACTTAATGCCTTATATGCAATGATTAAAGGAACACAACCAACTACGGGTATAAAAAATCCTATCAAAGCGTAAAATAAAGGAGCTGTGACTCCATCGGTAGTATTTTCTGCTACAGTTTCTAAAATAGCACGATAAATCTCATCAGAG
>CAZWLZ010000469.1:0-2327 GCA_964634505.1 uncultured bacterium
CGATGGCATTACGAAAACCGCCTTCAATTCCAGCCGGACAATCTACAAAAATAAAGTCAAATTTAGGGCTTAATTGGCCGATAATATCCTTCATTTGTTCTGGACTAATGGCTTCTTTATTGCGATTTTGGGCAGCAGGTAGTAAACATAAACCTTCTGTCCTTTTATCTCTTACTAAGGCTTTTTCCAGAGAACATTCTCCAGATAATACATCAATAATAGTATAAACGACCCGTTGTTCTAAACCTAATAATAAATCTAAATTTCTCAAACCAAAATCTGCATCAATTAAACAAACTGATTTGCCTAATTGTGCCATTGCTGTACCTAAATTCGCTGAAATAGTTGTTTTACCAACTCCTCCTTTCCCTGACGTAATTACTATAACTCTGGTCATAATTGAAATTAATATGAATAAAATGATCTACTAAATTATCAAATAAATTGTTACTTAAATTAAACCTTTATTTTTTGAATCTGTCCAATTTTTGTTTTCACTGGAAAAAACGTTACCTTTATTAAAATTTAACGCCGATGTAATTCTAATTCCTTGTTTACTGATATAGGCCACTTCTGGATCGAAATCTACAGGTAAATTATCTGGGGATCGTGCTACTAAATCAGCTATTCTTATTTGAGTGGGAATCATTTTTAAGGCCATAATAATTGCTTGGCGATCGCCAAAAATTCCAGCATGAGCCATACCACGCAAACTACCCCAAATAAAAACATCTCCTCCAGCCAAAATCGATCCTCCTGGATTAACATCCCCAAAAACAATTACCGTACCATGATGAATAACATCCATCCCTGATCGAATGGTACTTTTTAAATAAAGAGGATGAGCTAAATTTTGCCCTTTATCAGTAGAAGTGTTTTCTAATAAGGGTTTTACTTCAGATTCTTGTTGCACCGAATAACCCGCACTAGCCGCTGCTACTGCCGTTTGACGGCGATTAGTAATTACTACACTTAACTTTAATTTTACTTCTTCTAAAATATCTGTTAAATTTTGTAGCTTTTGGTTGTCTAAAAGTCTTTTTTGTGCTAAAAGATTAACTTTTGTTTCTGGAGGCCATCTTTTTTCCATCCCATTTAAACGAGATTGAAAATCATTAATTAAATTTTGCCATTGGCGATCGGAAGTTTCATCTTCTGGAGGAATTTCTAAAATAATGACATCATTGTCAAATTTTAAATTTATTTGATGATCTAAATTTTTTAAAATCAAATTAGATTTTTTGTCAGCTTCTGCTGATATTGTCTTTAAATCCTCATTCTCAATAGTTGCTTTATCCGTAGTCATTGTTAATAATTAACTTTAAATTTTTAGTCTTTAATTAGGATTAAATAATCAAATAGAGAAACTATTTGTCCTCTTTATTACTGTAAAATAGCAATAAATATATAGTTAAGTCATTTATTTTCAGCAAATCAATTTTGTTTTATTATTTAATTAAGCAGAATAAATGCGAAATAGAATTATCAAGAAAGATTTATCAGCAAAACATTTAAACTCCTTGTTAATATAGCAATAATTTGAGTTATATACTTATTTTTTCTAATTATGTTAGCAATAGGCTCAATGGTTAGGACTTTATTTAATAGATTTATAACAAGCTGGATGCCTGTTCTACATTTTTATACAATCAGATAAGATTTAGTTATATTTAATCTTCTTGTGAAGAATTTAACACAATTAACTCTAATTCCTTAACTAATTTCACGGTTTCTACACTCACCGTTATTATTTTCTTGATTAATCCCACTATATACATCTCATTTTCTAATTGATTCGGATCATTAACAATACCACTACGTTTATCTTTTTTAATTTGATATTGATCAATTATCCAATCTAAGGCACTTCTATTCCCTAGTTTATATTCCCAAGTTTCGGCTGGAATGCCTGTTAATGTTAAGTAGTCATTATAAATAAGTTGGGTTTTATCTTTACTTAATTTCATTTTTTTTACTCGCAAATCCACAGGAATATCTGGATTTTCGATCATTTTTAAACGATATTCAGGCTGTTGTTCATAATTTACATGAAGTTTCGCTAAACTCTCCCCCATTTTACTAACTTCTTTAAATAAAGAGTACCCCCCCCAACCCCCCCTTTTTAGGTGGGGAGTAAGAGAAGATTGATAGACTTCATTATTAAGGGTTTCTAAAGATATTTCAATTTCCTCGTTACGAAGAGTTACTTCTCCAATTTCCTCATTCTCAAGCGATAATCCGATTCCCCCCTTCTCAAGAGTTACTCCTCCAATTTCCTCATTCTCAAGCGATAATGCGATTCCCCCCTTCTCAAGGGGGGTTAGGGG
>CAZWLZ010000470.1:0-2323 GCA_964634505.1 uncultured bacterium
TGGCGATCGCCATTAAATTATGAGAAATGGTGAAGAAGATGATTATTTTGGTACAATAACCAAGTTAATCAATTTAAAAGAACAAAAATGAATAAAACTGTTGGCGAAATCATGACATCCCCCCCTTTTAGCGTAACCCCTGATACGGATTTAAAAGAGGCAATTAAAATTTTAGCAGATCAAAAAATTAGTGCTTTACCTGTAGTGGAAGCTGGAAAATTAGTAGGAATTATTTCTGAAACTGATTTAATGTGGCAGGAAACAGGCGTAGAAACTCCTCCTTATATCATGATTCTTGATAGTTTAATTTATTTAGAAAATCCTGCTCGTCATGATAAAGCAATTCATAAGGCTTTAGGGCAAACTGTCAAAGAAGTTATGAGTCAAAAACCGATCACTATTAAAATGACTGAAACGGTTAAACACGCTGCTATCTTGATGCACGAGAAAAAAATTCGCCGTTTGCCAGTATTAGATTTAGATGGTAAATTAGTAGGCATTATTACTCAAGGTGATATTATTCGCATGATGGCTAATGAATAAATAACATTAATATATTTAGTAATTTTTTATGTTACAAGTATGTTAATGAAAATTTAAACCTTATAAAAAAGAATATATGACTATTACTCCAGAATCAGTAACAAAATTATTTCAGTCTGAAGATATGGGCGATCGCCTAAGGGGCATAAATCAACTACGTCAACTAGATCAAAATGTAGCTTTTGATTTAATTCAACCCATGATTAAGGATGAAAATGCCAGAGTGCGTTATGCAGCGGTATCTCAATTAGATACATTGGGCAATGTCGATCGCCAAAAAACTTTAAAAATTTTAAAAGATAGACTTTTTAATGATCCAGAAGCCGATGTAAGAGCCGCAGCAGCCGATTCTATTGGTGGTTTAAAGTTAACAGAAGCATTCCCGGATTTAGAATTAGTCTATAATCAGTCTTCAGATTGGTTAATTCAATTTAGTATTGTAGCTACCTTAGGAGAATTAGGCGATAATCGTGCATTAACTTTATTAAAATCAGCTTTAACATCAGATAATAATTTATTACAAACAGCAGCTATTAGTGCTTTAGGCGAATTAGGTAACAAAGAGGCCATCTCGTTATTACTACCATTTATCAATAATGAAGATTGGCAAATTCGTTATCGTTTAAGTCAAGCCTTAGGCAAATTAGGAGGCAAAGAAGCAACTTTAGCATTAGAAACATTAACTAGAGATACATTTGAAGCCGTTGCAGAAGAAGCACAAAAAAATTTGTCTTCAACACCATATTAAAAAATCTTGTGCTACCATAAAAAATCTTAAAAATACGATGGAGTAATCAATAATGTTATTAAAAAAATTTTTACCGACCATAGCCCTTTCTATATTGCTTTTTAATGTAGTGGGATTAAATGTTTTTCCTGTTAATGGCCAAAATGTTAAATCAACTATTGCCACCAGATTAGATTCTCGACAAAAACAAAAATTATATGAATTATTAAAGCAAGGTGAAAAATATATCAAAGTTGGGGATATAAATCAAGCCTTAAATGTTTATCATCAGGCGGCTTCTGTTGATGGTAACAACCCTAAAATTTTTTCAGGTATAGGCTATTTATATGCAACTATCGGCAAATATTCTGAAGCTGTAGAAGCCTATCAAAAAGCAGTTTTACTAGCACCAGAAAATCCTACATTTTATTACGCCTTAGGTTATAGTTTTGCCCAAAAGAAACAATACGATCAAGCCATAGAATCTTATAACCAAGCGATAAAACTTGAACCTAATAATATTCAAAATTATCTAGCATTAGGAGTTATTTATTTAAGACAAGGTAATTATCAACCTTTGCCAGAAATCTATGAAAAAGTTATTTCTTTAGATGCTAATAATGAAAAAGCTCACGAAATCATGGCGACTACTCTATATAATCAAGGACAAACTGAAGAATCTATTAGGTTTTTAGAGAATAGTTTAAAAAAGTTTCCTCGGAATACGGACTTAAAACTTAATCTAGCCACAGCTTTATTAAAGCAAGGTGATGTAGATATAGGATTTCAAACCCTAAAAGAAATTTATGAATTATCTCCAGAAAATCCTCAAATTCAATTAAAAATTGCCATGATTTTTGAACAACAAAAAAAATTTGATGAGGCTTTAGATGCGTATGAAAAAGTATCTATTTTAGATAAAAATTCCATTGAGGCTTATGCTGGAATGGCGAGAATTTTTGAACAACAGGATAATTATTTACGGGCGGTGGTTGCTTATCGTCGTTTCATTGAGTTAGCACCTCAAAATCCTTATGGTTATCATCATTTAGG
>CAZWLZ010000471.1:0-2315 GCA_964634505.1 uncultured bacterium
ACCCTATCACCCATTCTCCCTATAATTATCGCTTTTTCTTTAGAATGAAACACCCCTGAAGAGGAATATCAACAAAAATAAGTTTTATAAACAGCAAAAAATCAATTCTTCCTAGGTTAAATTAGCTATAGCGTAGGCTAGTTTTATACAGGTTTCATACTTCAACCCAACCTACAAAAATTATTTTGTTTGAAAAATATTTTGAATCATTCTTTTATCTAATTTTAAGGAAATATTTTCTAATTCAGTAATTTCAGCTTCTTCTAAACGCCAACCTAAACTACCTAAATTTTCTTTGGCTTGGGCTAAATTTTTTGCTCCTGGTATGGGTATTGTATCTTGACAAATACACCAATTTAAGGCTACTTGTGCTATGGTTTTACTCTTAATATTGGCTATTTCTTTAAGACATAATAATAGGGGTTTTACGGAAGGTAATAATTGCTTAAATAAAAGATTTCTGCCCCCTGATGGTAAAGCTTTTCTCTCTTGATATTTGCCTGTTAATAGTCCTAATGTCAAGGGGCTATAAGCAATAATTTTAATGCCTAATTCTTGGCAAATTTCCTTTAATCCTAACTCTTTTAAGGGGTAGGTTGATAGTAATGAATATTGTACTTGTAATGTGGCGATCGCCACTCCTTCTTTTTGTAAAATATGATGGGCTTTTAATAAATTTTCACCGCCATAATTAGACAATCCCACCGCTTTAACTAAACCTTGATGATATAAACGAGCTAATCCTTGTAATAAGGGCTTTTCTTGCCAAGGAAAATAATTATTAGGCGACCAATGTAATTGAACTAAATCTACTGGTTTTCTTAATCTTGCGGCAGATTTTGCACAAGCATTAATCATGGATTTGGGTGTCAAACGCCAAGGATAAACAGCTAATTTGGTAGCGATACAAAGATCATTTTGATGATTACCTTGATATTCTGCTTGAAATTTTCCTAAGAGACTTTCACTGCGTCCATTTAATTTACCTGTGCCGTAAGAGTCACCAGTATCAAACCATGTTACCCCATGATCGAGATTAAAGTTAAAAACTTCTTGTAATTGGGCATCCATAGAGGGATCATAATTCCATAAAAACTTGTTTCCCCAAGCCCAAGTGCCACAACCGAGAGGGGATAAAAATAAGTTTTCGGCTATTTTAATTTTAGTTTCTTTAATCATGATCATTTTTTATATGTGTGGTGATTGGCGATCGCCAATTAGCTTTAGTTCAAAGCTAACTAAACAAAATATTTTAGCAGTTTTAGCAATGTTTGAAGATTTTTTTTATGGGTTTAAGTTATAAATTGGTAGCCATATTACACTTTATTTTAAATTGGCGATCGCCAATTTTTACCTCTTATTCCAGCTTCTCAAGAGTGTTAGTGGTTTTTTTTAGGTGGGATGGGCTTCCTAGCCCGTCCTTTGATAATATGGATAACAAGCAGGATGTCCGTTCCACTTTATTATAATTTCATGGACAAACTAATTCTATTTAACTTTTGATTTACTTCTAAAACTCTCACTTTTACGATTTGTCCCACTTTAACAATTTCGTTAGGATCACTAACAAATTGATCAGCTAATTGAGAAATATGAACTAAACCATCTTGATGTACTCCAATATCAATAAAAGCACCAAAATTCACCACATTAGTAACAATTCCTTCTAATTCCATTCCCTCTTTTAAATCTTTAATTTCCGTGATATTTTTACTGAAATTTACACTTTGAAATTTGTCTCTAGGATCTCTTCCAGGTTTCTCTAATTCTTTGATTATATCTTGAAGAGTTGGCAGTCCAATATTTTCGGTTGTGTATTGTTTTAAATCAACTTTTTTTAGATGAGAATGAATTTGAGCAATATTTGATAAAGGTATCTTTAAATCCGCAAAAATTGCTTTAACTATATCATAACTTTCAGGATGTACAGCCGTATTATCTAATGGATTTTCCCCGTCTTGAATTCGCAAAAAACCCGCCGCCAATTCAAAGGTTTTCCCCCCTAATTTTTTTACTTTTAACAACTCTTTACGATTTTTAAATTTACCTTTTTCATTGCGATAACTGACGATATTATTAGCAATTGTTTGATTTATTCCAGACACAAACATCAACAATTCTCTTGATGCAGTATTCAAGTCCACTCCCACATAATTAACGCAACTTTCTACCGTTTCTTCTAATTTTTTCTTGAGCAATTTTTGATCCACATCATGCTGATATTGCCCTACACCTATGGATTTGGGATCAATTTTTACTAATTCTGCTAAAGGGTCTTGTAACCTTCTACCGATACTAATTGCACCCCTAACGAC
>CAZWLZ010000472.1:0-2300 GCA_964634505.1 uncultured bacterium
ACAAGAGATCCTTTCGATAGATTAATTGTTGGTAATGCTTTAATTCGTCCTGACATACTGATAACTAAAGATCATAATATTTTAGCTAATTATCATTATGCTAAATGGTAGAAAAATTTTTTTTAGTACAATTCAATACTACTAATATTGCTTTTTAAAGTTACCAGCAGAAAAACAGATTTTATAGTTATTTTTGTAATGAAATATTAAGTAAATAATAGTAAAAACATGATATTATTTTCTGAAATGCAAGGAAATTTTACAAAAAATTTTAATCGTTTATCACTTCAAGAAAAGGAGATTATCCGCATTTTAAGTCAGTCAGAAAAAGGTGTTACAAAAAGTGAGTTAAATTTGATTTTATTATTATCAGAGATAGATTTAATTCAAAATTTACAATCTTTACAAAAAAGATTTTTAGTTAAAAAAAAAGAAGCGGAAAAACAATTTTTCAATTATCTTCTGTGTTTAAGGAATATGTAATAAAACAAGTTGCTACCTAATCTTAAAATTTTTATCAAAGTTATCTTGAACTATAGTTCAAGGCTAAAAGCTATAGTCAGCTAAAACTGACTAAAAACAATATTGTAGAGGTTTTAGTAGTATTTTAACCGGTTTTAACCGATTTAAGTTCTGAGCTGCGAACTTTAGTTTAGAGCGATTGCTTTGGATTAACAGGCAAGATGCCTGTTTCACATAGGAAATATTACCGATCGCCAAATAATCAAAAAGTAACCACACTACGAATTGATTTTCCTTGGTGCATTAAATCAAAAGCCTTATTAATGTCTTCTAGGGGCATAACATGAGTAATTAAGTCATCAATATTGATTTTACCTGATAGATACCATTCAACTATTTTAGGTATGTCTGTACGCCCTCTCGCACCGCCAAAAGCCGAGCCTTTCCATACTCTTCCAGTTACTAATTGGAATGGACGAGTAGCAATTTCTTGGCCAGCACCCGCTACACCGATAATTACTGACACTCCCCAGCCTTTATGAGCGCATTCTAGGGCTTGACGCATGGTGGTAGTATTACCTATACATTCAAAGCTATAATCAGCCCCTCCTTTGGTTAATTCCACTAGATAAGGCACTAAATCCCCTTCTACTTCCTTCGGATTAACAAAATCTGTCATACCAAACTTTTTGGCGATCTCCACTTTATCGGGATTAATATCCACCCCAATAATTTGATTTGCACCTACCATTCTCGCTGCTTGGATAACGTTTAAACCAATGCCTCCTAAGCCAAAAACTACCACATTTGCCCCTGCTTCTACTTTTGCGGTATTAATGACTGCACCGATACCAGTAGTTACACCACAGCCGATATAACAAACTTTATCAAAAGGTACATCGGAGGGAATTTTAGCGAGGGCAATTTCTGGTAAAACTGTATGATTGGCAAAAGTAGAAGTACCCATATAATGGTATAATTTCTCACCATTTAAAGAAAAACGACTTGTGCCATCGGGCATTAAACCTTGCCCTTGAGTAACTCTGATGGCTTGACAAAGATTCGTTTTCAAACTTAAACAATATTCACATTGACGACACTCTGGGATGTATAAGGGGATAACGTGATCACCTTTTTTGAGACTTGTAACATCTTTGCCCACTTCTACTACTACTCCAGCCCCTTCATGGCCTAAAATAGTAGGAAATAATCCTTCGGGGTCTAAACCTGATAAAGTATAAGCATCAGTATGACAAACTCCAGAGGCTTTGATTTCTACTAATACCTCTCCTGCTTGAGGAGGTTCAACATCAACGGTAGTAATAATTAATGGTTCATTCGGATTGATGGCGATCGCCGCTTTGGTTTTCATAAAATTTAGGAGTTGAATTTGGTAATGGGTAATGGGTAGAGAATAGGAAATATATTAAAGACTAAATTTTTACAAATCTACGTTTTTTATTTTGAGTTAATTTTATAACTTAATAATCAATAAATCCATTAAATTAAGTCAAAACCTTGTTATTTAACCTAACACCAATATCTAACACCTAAAATTTTTTATTTGCCCAACTTCAACTAAATACGATCACTTATTCCCAAATAACGTCTTGTTTTTCTTCCATAACTCTCTGATAAACAGCAGCAGTTTGTTGTGCTAATTTTGACCAATCGAAACGTAAAGCTAAATCTTGATAGGCATTTTTAATCAAAGATTGTGAATAATCGGAATTATTTAAAACTTCTAAAATACCATCTGCTAAAGAGTCGGCATTCCCTTTTAATGTAACAATTCCAGTTATTTTATGTTGAACAACTTCTGGTAAGCCCCCTGCATC
>CAZWLZ010000473.1:0-2282 GCA_964634505.1 uncultured bacterium
GCGATCGCCATCAATCCATAAGTCTCTAATTTGATCTAAAAGTAAAGCCATTTCTTGATATTTTAAATGCTCATTTTTGAGGATTTCTTGACAGATAAATTGCCAATTATTTAAAATATTTTCTTCTGAATAATTCAAGATTAAAGCTCTTAATAAAATAGGCATTTCCCAACCTGTTTCAATTACTGGTCTTAGTTTTGAAAACTTTTTAAATAATAGTTGATCGTCAATTTTTTCTTGATTCCAAATTTTATTATAAGTTCGTTTACTGGTTTCAAAATACTCTTTCATTCCGTTACAAATTACGCCATCAAAATCTAATGCTATGATCATAAAATAGTTTATTTTAACTCACTGAATTGATTGTTCATTTTACTTTACTGATATTCGTATTTTTGAAGTTTTAAAGTAATTTAATTTTATCTCTCCTAATACCTTTCTTAGAAAACCTAACATCTTCTTACTTTTGATTATTTCCCTCCGTAACGCGCCAACTTAATTTTAAATTAAACCAAAAATTCCAAACTGTTACAATGGCGATCGCCAATAATTTAGCTAAATATTCATTAAAATCAAAAATATTGAATAAAACATTAACAATTAAAACGTTTAAAATCAAGCCACCTAGACAAATCACTAGAAATTTTAAGAATCTTTTTAGTTGACTTTTAAAGCCTTTTTGTTGGCGTGAAATATCCCCAAAAGTCCATAAATCATTCCATAAAAAATTATTAATAATAGCAATGAATGAAGAAAAAATAGCACTTCGAGTTAATCCTAAACCAAGATTTTCTCGTAATAAATAAAAAATGCCCATATCGACAAAAACACCACTAAAACCGACGATTCCAAAGCGTAAAAAGCGTTTAATTTGCCATAAAGAAAAACGTAATTTTAATAAATGTTGGACATATTGTAAATATTGCTTTGCCGTTACTTTACTTTCTCCGGCCTCTCTTTCTTTAAACACATAACCTGCCTCTCCAATCCAACGAATATTGCCTCTTGCCACCACTTCAATCAAAATTTTATAACCCACAGGAGAAAGATATTTATTGGCGATTGCCTCTCTTCTCACCATAAAATAACCACTCATGGGATCAGAAACACGAGATATTACTTCTGGTAATATGATTAAGCCCAACATTTGCGCACCACGAGATAAAATACGCCTAATGATACTCCACTCACTAACTCCGCCTCCTTCTACATGACGACTGGCGATCGCCAAATCTGCACCTCTAAGAATTTCTGCCCATAAATTGATTAATACTTCTGGGGGGTGTTGTAAATCAGCGTCGATTACGCCTAAAATATCTCCTGTTGCTACTTGCCAACCACGAATTACAGCAGTAGAAAGTCCTTTTTCTTGCTGTCTTCGCATTACTTTTAATTGAGGATATTGTGATGTTAAATCTTCAGCAATTTCCCAAGTAAAATCTGGACTATCATCATCGACTACAATCAATTCATATCTATTTGGAATAAGTTTATCTAAAATTTCAGTTAAGATTTCAACTATTTTTTCAATATTATCTCTTTCTTTATAAGTGGGTAAAATTAAAGACAATGTACAATTTTTGGTAGAATTTTCTTGGGGTAAAATAATTAATGGTGCTAAATATTCAGGTATCATTAAATGGGTAATAGGTAATAGGGAAATTCTCTATAGTAAGTTATTTATTCCTTATTGTTATTATTATTTTATTATTATTAACAAAAACAAAATAACTTAATATAACATTTAATTTAATATGCCTACTTTTCTTAAATCTGATCAAGATTTATCTCATCAAGAAACTATTAGATTGTTAACTTCAAATTCTGTTGAAGAGATTAATTTTGTTCAACAAAAAGCAGATTCTTTAAGACAAAAACAAATAGGAAATACTGTCACTTATGTAATTAATCGTAATATTAATTTTACTAACATTTGTGAGCAACATTGTAGTTTTTGTGCTTTTAGACGAGATGAAAATGATGACGGTGCATTTTGGCTTAATACTGAGCAAATTATGGCAAAATCGGCTGATGCACTTCATCAAGGTGCTACGGAAATTTGTATGCAAGGAGGGTTAAACCCTAAAGCTCAACTTAATGGTAGCAGTCTTAACTATTATTTAAAATTAGTTACTACAATTAAAAATAATTTTCCTTCTTTACATTTACACGCTTTTTCTCCCCAAGAAATTCAATTTATTGCTAAACTTGATCAGATTAGTTATCAAGATGTGATTATTGCTTTACGTGATGCAGGATTAAACTCCATGCCTGGTACGGCT
>CAZWLZ010000474.1:0-2281 GCA_964634505.1 uncultured bacterium
TCTGACTCAAAGGCCGTTAGGGGGGTTAGGTGTACATTTAGCAATAAATGGAGTTGATAATTTTATTTACGAGAGAAAAGATAATATTAATAGAAATATTTTACAAGTCAGATTTTAAATTGATAATATTTTTACAATTAATAACTTATCCTTCTTAAGTAACTGATGTTACGCAGAGATAAGGTTTTAGGTGTTAGATATTAGGTGTTAGTTCTTTACGAATACTAATTCATTTGATTTTATTTTGAGAGAATAGTTAATTTTTTTAATTAACCGAAATCACACTATTCACAAAATGTTTAGCCATGGTGGGGGCATATACTAAAGGACTTGTAAAGCCTGAAAATAAATAAATTCCTTCTGTTTTATGTAGTTTTTCTACTAAAAAATTACTATTTTTATTAAAAGCTACTTGACAATTGTACCAAGTACCTGTAATTTTAGATAAAGAGGGTAGTAATGTGGCTATCCTCTTTCTAATTTTTGCTTCGCTTACTTTCGCATCAATAGTAGGTTGAGTGTCTGTAATAATTTCACTAATTTGTCCTAAATAAAGACTACCATCTAAAAATTGGACTCCGCCTGTTTCAATAATACTATAGTGAACTTTTGAAGTAGGGTTTTCCCATAAATTATCATTTTCATTTTTAGTAATTTCTGATTCCATGAATAAACGTTCTGATTTGGCGGACATGATTAAATTATTTAATTTAATTTCAGTGGGTACAGTTTTAATTAGTTGAGCATGAGTAAAATAAATGTCTATTTTAAGATTATTTTCTTGTAATAATTTGCGAGTTAAACCGCCTGTACAAACAACGGTATTTTTAGCAAAATAGGAGTTATTTTTATCGGTTTTTACTCCTATAAATTGGTTATCTTTTTTGAGGAAATTAATTACTTTTTCAATAATTATTTCTCCTTTTAGTTTTTGCAATGCTTTTTGGTAACCTAAGTTAAGTTTGATAACATTAATATGACCATGATTAAATTTAATTGATCCGTTAATTACCTCTGGATTTAATAATGGTTCTAATGTGCAAGATTCTTGCGTATCAAGTAGTTCTGGTTTTAAATAAAAATTTTGATAAGTAGAAAAAATATTTTTTGGATTAGTTTCTTTATCAATAGTTAATAATAAATTTATTTTTCTATATTCAATATTTATGCCTAATTCTTCACTTAAATTAGGGTATAATTCCATACTTTCTTGACATAGTTGATTAGTGAATTTTGTTTTTCCAGACCAATAGGCAACCCCACCATAACTGCAAGTAGTAGCATTGTTTAAAATTGAGTCTTTTTCTAATAGTAAAACTTTATATCCTGCTTTGGCTAATTCATAACTTAAAGCTGAACCTGTTATGCCTCCACCTATTACTATCCAATCGTAATTTTTCATTTATTTTTATTATTATTAAGTGCTAATTTTTTTGATTATTATTGTTAGTTGTAGTGTCTATTTTTTTTAAATCTGCAATTGGCGATCGCCTCTTCCGTTTATACCAAGTAGCTGTACCTATTAAAACACCAATTAAAGCTAATGCACCCGTTAAAGGTAATATATCACCTTGAGTGACGGATTTAATGCCCGAACCCATCATCACAAAAGGCAAAATACCGGGTAGAGTGCCTAAAGAAGTCCCCACTAAATAATCACGAACAGAAATAGAAGTTACTCCGGCTGCAAAATTGACGATACCGTAAGGAATAATGGGTAAAAGACGGATTGCAAACATATAAAATAAACCGCCTTGGCTCATTTCAGCATCAATAATGGCGATCGTGCCTTTAAATTTACGGGCGATAAAATCTCGTCCTAATGTGCGACTGTAATAAAAAGACACAAAAGCAGCAATAATGGCTGCTAAACTTGTCCATAAACTGCCCCACCAAATGCCAAAAATTGCCCCACCAGTAAGATTTAAAGGGGTAGATGGTAATAGTAAAATTGTGCCGATAATATAGAATAAAATATAAATTATGGGGGCTAGAATGCCTAATTTTTTGAGGATATTCGTTAACTGTTGTTGATCAATTCCTCCGATTAAAACAAATCCTAAACCTGTAATGACAATACAAATTATGGTTAAAATAATGGCACTATTTTTAAATTTCAATGATCATTTTCTCCTAATAAAACTTAATTATTGCTAACGCAAAAATAATATCATTAAAAATTCGGCGTTGCTTAATTAGAGTATGATGAAGATATTAACACGATTGTGGCATTGGTGAATTAAGGTATGATTTTCCAATCAAGAGAAGGCACTCTACTTGG
>CAZWLZ010000475.1:0-2273 GCA_964634505.1 uncultured bacterium
GTATTGGGGTGTTAGGGTGTTGGGGTGTTGGGGTATTGGGAATTTTTAATACCCATTATAAACAAAATTATCAAAAAAATTATACAATTAATATTTATATTTCAACAAAAAAAATGATTATTGCCATTACATCTTTAAAAGGGGGAGTAGGAAAAACAACTACTTCTATTCATTTGGCGGCTTATTTTCATAAGCAACAACCGACTTTATTAGTGGATGCCGATCGCAATCGTTCGGCTTTAGTCTGGTCGAAAGAGGAAAAATTGCCCTTTTATGTGGCATCTCAGGCAGGTGCGGCGGGTTTGATGAGAAAATATGAAAATATTATTACTGATATGAAAGCTCGTCCAGAATTGGATGATTTGCGTGATTTAGCCGAAGGTAGTGATTTGGTGGTAATTCCTACTACTCCTAATCATTTAGATTTAGATGCTACGGTGAAGGCGATCGAAATTATTGCCCCTTTAAAAGTAAATTATCGAGTTTTATTAACTAAGGTAGATTCTCGCACCAAAAGCGGTAAAATAGCTAGAAAATTTTTAGAAGAACAAAATTTCCCTATTTTTACAGCTGAAATTCCTTTGTTAACTGCTTTTGAAAAAGCCTCTCAAAAGGGTGTTACAGTTATGGATTTTAATGATTCTCGTTCTCGTCAAGCCTGGAAGCAATATGAGTTAGTAGGGAATGAAATTTGTAATCAATTCAAAATTAAAATTTAATACTTATTCTCTATTACCTATTCCCTATTACTTAAACAATAGTTATGATCGATTCAACTTCAGAATCCTTACAATCTTTAAAAGAACAATATGATAGTTCACCTTACCCTTATATTCCTTTAGAGAAATCGCCGAAAGATCAATATAATGAACTTTTTGTTAATAATTTGGTGACTCCTTATTATTTATTGAACCAAAAAGTTATTGATACTATAGATAAATTAATTTTAGATGCTGGTTGTGGCACTGGTTGGAAATCATTACAATTAGCTGAGGCTAATCCTAGTGCTAAAATTATTTGTCTCGATTTGTCTTTACCTTCTTTGGAGATAGCAAAAAAAAGACTTTATGTTCATGGATTTGACAATGTTGAATTTCATCAGTTGGCGATCGCCAATATAGCAGACTTAGGTTATCAATTTGACTATATTAATTGTGATGAAGTTTTATATTTTTCTGACAATCCAGCAGAAACTTTAAGTAATTTAAAATCGGTATTAAAACCAGACGGTATTATTAGAGCAAATTTACATAGTTATTATCAGCGATTTGATTTTTATCGCGCCCAAAAACTTTTTCAATATATTGGTTTATTCGACTCCAATCCTCAAGAAGTTGAAATTGAAGCCACTATTGAAACCATGCAAAATTTAAAAGATTTTGTTAATTTAAAAGTGAAAACTTGGGCAGGTATTCACAAAAACAACAGTGATTTAAAATCTGAATCAGTCAAAGAAAGTATCTTAATGAATTATTTAATTCAAAAAGATAAAGGTTATACTATCTCAGAAATGTTTGAAATGCTTGAAAAATCTAACTTACAATTTTTCAGTATGTTAAATTGGCGACATTGGGATATTAATTTTTTATTTCAAAATCCAGCCAATTTACCTTTTATTTGGGAAATGGGTTTAGAAAATGCCTCAGAAAAAGAAAGACTAGAATTATATGAATTATTACACCCCATCCATCGCTTAATTGATTTTTGGTGTATTCATCAATCTACTTCTGGATTGTCAATTCAACCTTTATCCACTTGGAATGAAGCTGATTGGAAAATGGCTCAAATTTTTTTACATCCTCAACTCAAAGTTAATAAAGTTAAAGAAGATGTATTAAAATCTGTTCAAAATCAACAATCTTGGGAAATTAGTAAATATATTAGTTTACCTACTTTAGCACCTGTAGTAATTGAAAGTAATATGGCTGCTGTTTTGCTTGTGCTTTGGGAAGAACCCCAAACTCTCGAAAATCTAACGAATCTTTGGTTAAAAGTTCAACCCTTAGATTTAGTGACTTTTGAAACACAAACCAACGCACAAGCTAGACAACAAATGATTGATTTAATCATTAAATTAGAAACTTTTTTATATCTTTTGGTCGAAAAATAGTCTTATTTTCTTATTTCAAATTATCCTTATAGTTGCCCTTTTTAATGGGGTTGGGGGTTAAAGTGTAAAAAAATGATGGTTTCTATAGCCCCCTTTTCAAGGTAGGGGTGTTTCATTCTCAAGTAAGACAAATGGGGAGAGAGGGAAATGGGGAATTAGGGGG
>CAZWLZ010000476.1:0-2265 GCA_964634505.1 uncultured bacterium
ATTGAACTCCCCGTTCGGCGATCGTTCTAGCAGCTAAGGCCTCTAATTCTGTGCCTATCTCGTCAATAATAATCACTTCGGGCATATGATTTTCCACCGCTTCGATCATTACTTGATGTTGCAACTCAGGCCTAGCTACTTGCATTCTTCTAGCTCTTCCAATAGCTGGATGAGGAATATCACCATCTCCAGCAATCTCATTAGAGGTATCAATAATGACTACTCTTTTTTTTAAATCATCTGCTAAAACTCTAGCAATTTCTCGTAAAGCCGTAGTTTTGCCGACTCCCGGTCGTCCTAATAATAAAATAGACTTACCCGTTTCGATCAAATCTTGAATCATTAAAATAGTGCCAAAAACGGCTCTACCAATGCGACAAGTTAAACCAATAATATCGCCATTACGATTACGCATCGCACTAATACGGTGTAAAGTTCGTTCAATTCCCGCACGATTATCACCACTAAAGAGACCAACTCTAGTGATACAATGATCCAAATCTTCTTTAGTGATTACATTTTCACTCAAATAAGAACTATGATCACTAAAACGAGCTTCAGGCATTCTACCTAAATCCATGACTATTTCAATCAAAGAATCTTTCTGAGGATGATTGTCAATTTTGTAACGTATTTCTGAAGGAAAAATCTCCAATAGTTTCTGAAGATCATCGGTTATTTGCATTCTATGAGAGGGTAAAGTTTCTGACATTAATCCTATGATGAGAGAATCTATAATTGTTTGTGATCATATCACAAAATTTATCAAAGAATAATTTTTACGAAAAAAAATCTCCCCAACACCACAACACCCTACTTTCCTCGAGTAGGGTTTAAATTTTTCCTAAAAAATCGATTTTTTATTAGATTTGTAAATTTTAAAGAATAAATTTTAAAGAAGGGTATCGAATTGCACAACCTTTAAGATATGATTGATTTCATTAAAAAAATATAATTTATTTAATTTACAAAAATAGGGGTAATACATAGTGATTAGAGTTGCTATTAATGGATTCGGTCGTATTGGTCGTAATTTTTTACGTTGTCTGCTTACTCGTGAAAATAGTGGTTTAGAATTGGTTGGAATTAATGATACTTCCGATCCTAAAACTAATGCTCATTTGCTAACTTATGATTCCATGTTAGGCAAATTAAATGCAGATGTTAAAGCTGATGAAAATTCTTTGATTGTTAATGGTAAAACTATTAAGTGTGTTTCTGATCGTAATCCTTTAAATTTATCTTGGGGTGATTGGGGTGTTGATTTAGTTATTGAAGCCACTGGTGTATTTGTAGATAATGAAGGGGCTTCTAAACATATTACAGCTGGTGCGAAAAAAGTTTTAATTACAGCTCCGGGTAAAGGTGCTAATATCGGCACTTATGTTATGGGTGTTAATCATGGTGATTATGAACATGATAAACATAATGTTCTTAGTAATGCTAGTTGTACTACCAATTGTTTAGCACCTGTTATTAAGGTTTTACACGAAAATTTTGGTATTATTAAAGGTACTATGACTACTACTCATAGTTATACTGGTGATCAACGTTTATTAGATGCTAGTCATCGTGATTTACGTCGTGCAAGAGCGGCTGCTATTAATATTGTTCCCACTTCTACTGGTGCTGCCCAAGCGGTGGCTTTAGTTATTCCTGAGATGAAAGGCAAATTAAATGGTATTGCTTTACGTGTGCCTACTCCTAATGTTTCTGTGGTAGATTTGGTGGCACAAGTTGAAAAAAGTACGATCGCCGAACAGGTTAATGATGTACTTAAAGAGGCTGCTGAAAATTCTCTCAAAGGTATTTTAGCTTATAATGATTTACCTTTAGTTTCTAGTGATTTTCGTGCTACTGATGTTTCTTCTATCGTTGATGGTAGTTTAACTATTGTTATGGGCGGCGATATGGTTAAAGTTATTGCTTGGTATGATAATGAGTGGGGTTATTCTCAACGGGTTGTTGATTTAGCTGAACTTGTTGCTTCTAAATGGAAATAATTAATTAACTTTGTCTTGATGGCGATTTTCCTTTAATGGCGATCGCCAGTGAAAAACTAGCCCCCTACCCCCAAACTGGGGGTGTTTGATTTTTTGGCGTTGCTGATATGAGGTATAACATCAGAAAAATCTTTGTGTCTTTGCTCTTTTTCTCAGACTAATCATATCTTAATTGACTAATCTATGATTTTTATAACCCCCAATTTTGGGTAGGGCTGTTTCATTCTCAAGTAAGACAAATGGGGAGAGAGGGAAATGGGGA
>CAZWLZ010000477.1:0-2263 GCA_964634505.1 uncultured bacterium
CTCCTTCACTAGCAATTGTTCTACTTTTGCCCCCCCCATATTTGGAGAAGCTGCTAATTTGATCACTTCTCCATCAGGTTCGATTCTACCTAATGCACTTATGGCATTGATTTTGGCTGTTTCCACTAGGGGCGTTTCTGGCAATGAAGTTTTATTTTTAAGTTGATTTAAACTATATATGGTAATTGTGGCGATCGCCGTCAAACTAACACCAGTAAGAATCAGAAGCCATTTCTTTCTATTATTTGGGAGTTTATCAGTTGTTTGAGCCATACTAAACTCTATATTAAGTGATATAGTTGTAATTATTCTTAACATTATACTATACTGTCTAGTATGATTTTGTCAAGAAAAAAAGTAAACATGATTTCTAACTATCATCAACGTCAAGCAGAGAAAAAATCTGAACAAATTTTAAAAGGTGCATTATCAGAATTTTTAACCTACGGCTATAGAGGTACAAGTATGGATAAAATTGCTTTAGCTGCGGGGGTTTCAAAGCAAACAATGTATACTCATTTTGGGGATAAAGAAAATTTATTTAAAGCTTTAATTAAACAAGTTACCACCCAAAAATTTCAATTAGTTTGGGCCAAACCGTTACAAGGAAAACCAGAAATTGTATTAAAAGAGTTAGCACAAAGAATTGTAACCGAAATAAATGATCCTGAATATTTAGATTTTGTTCATGTTATCGTGACAGAAGCGAAAAACTACCCCGAAATAGGGCAATTATTTTTAGAAAATGTTGCCAAACCAGCTATGACGATTTTAATTAAGTATTTAGATGAATCTGCTGATTTACAACATTTAAATGATACAGAGGCGATCGCCCATATTTTCGTTAATACTTTAATTCATCATGTTTTAACTCAAGAAACTCTTCAAGGGAAAGAAGTTATTCCTCTTCAACAAGAAAGATTAATTGATACTTTAATTAAAATTATTATTTAAGCAAATTACTTACCATATAAGCCAATATTTGTCAAGGTCAATTTTCAAGTTTTGATAATGATTACTTGATAGGTAACGATTAATAACATTATAAATTTTTAATAATAATTGTTAAAAAAATTTAAGGTATTTAATACTAATAAAAAAGAATCATAAAGAATCATAAAGAATTAATTAAATTTTAAAAAGTATCTTGATATACAGAAAAAAAAAGATTATATTAGCAAATAATAGTTAGGAATAGAGTCAAAAGATGAAGCAACAAAAAAGTTTTGTTGAAAAATATCAGATGGGAGAAGAAAATCTCAGCCAACAAAATTGGTCTAATCTTCGTATTGAAGGGGGTTGTTTGACAAATATTGATTTATCAGGTTCAGATTTAAGTTGTGCTACTCTAATAGATGTTGATTTGACAGAAGCCAATTTTAAAAAATGTTGTTTGAAAGGTGCTCGTTTAAAAGGATGTAATTTAACAGGAGCAAATTTTGATGGTGCGGATTTAAGTCATGTTAATCTTAATAATAGTATTTTGACAAAAGCCCGTTTAAAACAAGTTAATCTTTTTCAAGCCCATTTATCCAATACAAATTTAACCAATGCCTATGTAGTTAATTCAAGTTTAATTGGTGTCTCTCTTAATAATTCAGATTTGAGTTTTGCTAATTTTAAGCAAAGTAATTTGAGTCATGGATTTTTTACTGGCAGTAATTTAAACGAAACAAATTTTAAAGAAGCTATTTTTTATTATGCTTCTTTAATCGGAATAAAATTAAGAAATACTTTTTTTAAAGATGCAAAATATAACAGTAAAACCTTATTTGATAAAAGTTTTAATCCTGTTGATTTCGGCATGAAAAAAGGTTTAGATATTACCATTCAAGAATTAATAAATAGTCTAAATTATCTACTTAAAGTTAGTACAAAATATTTAGGAAAAAATTTTTCTCTTAAATATTTAGAAAATTCCAAACCTGATTATCAATGGATTAATCAATTTAAAATTATGCCTGAAGGGTTAGTTAAATTTGATGGAAACGTGACATATTTTATTAATTATTTTGAGTTGAAATGGTATCAAGAATGGGTAAAAAAATATATTGAAAATTGCTCTTTTCTGTTTAAAGATTTTGCTCATTTAATTGATTTTGATCAAATAATACATTATCCATTGGATGTTAATAATTTATTGAATTTTGGTAGACAAATAGCATCCTAAAAACTTCAAAAAGATTTTAAAATGGCGATCGTTTGTTGTAATTAACCCAAGTTGCCAGTTACACAAAAGAACGCTCTAATGTAAAAGCGAAAA
>CAZWLZ010000478.1:0-638 GCA_964634505.1 uncultured bacterium
TAGGTATTCCCATTAGCACTTTTTTAGGGATGACATCTCGTTTAGGAGTAAAACCGCCACAAGTAAGCATAGAAAAGCCTAAAACTTTATCAGAAAAGGATAATAAGGTTATTGATGAAACAATTTTAAAAGCTGATTTTGGGAGCGACAATACCACTGCTAAAAATTGGATGTATCGTGGTAATCAACTATTACGTTTAGGGCGTTATAAGGAAGCAATAACTGCTTTTGAGGAGGCAATTAAACAAAAACCTGAATTTATCTATCTCGCTTACTATGGTAAAGGTTTAGCTTTAGGGTATAGTGGCAAATATCAAGAATCCATAACTGCTTTACAACAAGCCATCCAAGCTAAACCAGACTTTGTGGCAGCGTGGAGTCAACAAAGTACAGGTTATCGTTATTTGAAGGACTGGAAATTAGCTTTAACTGCTATTGATAAAGCTATTAGTCTTGATGCTAAAAATCCTAACCTTTATAATCAGAAATATGCGGTTTTATTCAGATTAAAACGTTACCCAGAGGCTTTAACTGCTATTGATAAAGCGATTCAATTAGCCCCTCGTGCCGCTTTTTACATCAATCGGGGAATTGTCTATCATGAGTTAAAAGAAGAACAAAAGGCGATCCCCGATTAC
>CAZWLZ010000478.1:738-2240 GCA_964634505.1 uncultured bacterium
AATCTAGCTATTAAAATTGATCCTAACGATCCTGTAGCTTACTACAATCGGGGAAGTCTCTATAAAGACTTAAAAGAATATGAAAAGGCGATTAACGATTACAATCTAGCTATTAAAATTGATCCTAACGATCCTGTAGCTTACTACAATCGGGGAAATCTCTATGGTGAGTTAAAAGAATACGAAAAAGCGATTAACGATTACAATCTAGCTATTAAAATTGATCCTAACGATCCTAATCTACCTCAATACCACTATAATCGTGGGAATGCCTATGATGAGTTAAAAGAATACAAAAAAGCAATCGCCGATTACACCCAAGCTATTAAAATTGATGATAAATTTGCGCAGGCTTACAACAATCGGGGAAATGTTTATGCTAAGTTAAAAGAATACGAAAAGGCGATCAACGATTTTAACCAAACAATTAAAATTTATCCTAACGATCCTACAGGTTACAACAATCGGGGAAATGTCTATAAAGAGTTAAAAGAATACAAAAAGGCGATCGACGATTACACCCAAGCTATTAATATTGATCCTAATCCTAACTTAGCTCAGGCTTACAACAATCGGGGTGTTGCTTACGCTTTACAAGGAGAGTTTCAAAAAACCCTTGTAGATATGGAAAAAGCAGCCGAATTATTTCGTCTGCAAGGGAATGAGGCTGGTTATCAACAAGCACAGGAAATAATTAGTTTTATTAAGCAGGAAATGGGTAAGTAGGGGTTGTGGTGGTTGGTTTTCGTTGGGATTGTTAACCCGTTTCAAAGGGTTTTAGCTGTTAGCAAAAAATTTATTTTTTGTAATCTTAAAGATTATTGATTTTTTCGTGATGATATTTTTTGGCGATCGCCAAAAAATAAAATGAATTGTGTTGGCGATCGGCATTAAACAACTTGTAATAATTTAGGTAAAGGTTTATTATCTTGGTTATAAATTTCAATGAGAGACTCAATTAAATCTTGAGCATTTTGTAGGGCTTCCTCATAATTTTTACCATGAGTGCATGGTTGCATTATATCAGTAAATTCAGGTAAAGTAACTAAAAAAAGTTGATCTTCGTCTGACCATTGAATAACTATACTGTAGTAATATTTCATTTGTCTATCTCCTTGAGTTTTTGTAAATCTTGATTTACTCGTTTTTCGAGATTAACGAGGATCATCATCGCCATCATTACCACAAAGTGTTATTTTCTCGGGTATCTCAGGATGTTCCCAAATAGTATGACTTCCTTTGGCTGGGCGATAAACAAATCCCGCCTTGAGAAGCATCTTTTTTAACTCTCTAATTTTTTTGGGCATTTATAAATTAGTTACTTTAAGTTTAACGTAAAATTATACTAGTTATTTACTGTTTAAGTGGGCATGGTGATTAATTTTTTTGTGAGTATATTGTTGGCGATCGCCAATTCCATCTTGTAGGGGTACGCCCCCGTGCGTACCCTCCCCCGTGCGTACCCCAAAGGCATTGGGCAACCACAGGGGGATTGCCCCTAC
>CAZWLZ010000479.1:0-2230 GCA_964634505.1 uncultured bacterium
ATCTGATGGCAGTGCAATTAAAAACAATTCAGATACATTCGTACTGCGGGGCGGTTCGTGGAGCTACTACGATAATAACTGTCGCAGCGCCAACCGTAGCTGGAATGGGCGCGCGGTCAATAATAACTACTACATCGGTTTTCGTATTATCTGTGTATGTCCGAGTACTACTATGTAATACTCTATACTATAACCCTATAACCCTTTATCCTCAACCCTAAAAAAATGTAAAACTCGCCTTTGGCGAGGCGATTTTTTTTGAAATAAACAAAGGAGGAAAAAACAAAATGACTGAAAAAAAAGAATTATCGATAATACAAAAGACTTATGATCTAATAAAATGGTATATACCAATCTTAAATAGGCTTCCCAAAGATCACAAATTTAACTTAGGAGATAGATTAATCAAAAATCTATATGATTTATTAGAAGGGTTAATTTGGGCAAAATATGCCTCTGTGAAATTGGCAAAATTAGAAAAATTGAACACCTTAATCGAAATCATCAGATACCAGACTAGAATATTACATGATTTCGAGTTAATGTCATTACAAAGATATGAATATGTGAGCAAAATGATTAATAATATTGGCTTGGAATTAGGGGGTTGGATTAATCAAAGACAAAAAAAAGAAAAAGAACCAATCTAAAAATCTTTAAGTGTGGATAAAAACAACCAATGAAAAGACATGGTAATCTTTACCCTGAAATAATTAAATTTGAAAATTTATTTTTAGCAACAAAAAAAGCTCAAATAGGTAAACGATTTAAAAATAGTGTATTAGAATTTAATCAAAATTTAGAATCAGAATTATTCAAATTACAAGAAGAATTATTCAAAAAAACCTATCAACCAGGTAAATATAAAACTTTTTATGTAGAAGATGCTAAAAGAAGATTAATTTCAGCAGCACCTTATCGAGATAGAATAGTTCATCATAGCTTATGTAATATAATTTGCCCTTTATTTGAAAGAACTTTTATTTCTGATTCTTATGCTAATAGAATCGGTTTTGGTACTCATAAAGCCTTAAATCAATTTGTTAAATTTGCTCGTTCGAGTGAGTATGTTTTGCAATGTGATATTAAAAAATATTTTCCTAGTATTGATCATCAAATCCTAAAAAATTTAATTAACTCTAAATTAAAATGTCAAGATACTTTATGGTTAATCAATTTAATTATTGATAATAGTAATGATCAACAAAGTCCTTTAGATTATTTTGCTGATGATGATTTATTAACTCCCATTGAAAGAAGGAAAGGTATTCCTATCGGTAATCTTAGTAGCCAATTTTTTGCCAATATTTACCTTAATGGTTTAGATCATTTTATTAAAGAAAAACTGAAAATTAAAAAATATGTTCGCTATGTGGACGATTTTGCTTTATTTGGAGATAATCATGATTTCTTAACTAATGCGAGAATAGAAATAGAAAAATATTTAGTTAATTTAAGATTAAAAATACATCCTATTAAAAGTCAGCTATTTCTTACTCAACATGGTGCTAATTTTTTAGGATTTAGAATTTTTCCCGATAAAATCAGAGTCAGAAGTAATAATTTAACACGAGCTAGAAAAAGAATTAAACGATTACAAGAAAATTATGCTCAAGGTAAGATAGAATTAGAACAGGTAAATGAATCAATTCAGAGTTGGATTGCCCACTTAAATTACGCAGATACATGGCAATTACAACAAAAGATATTCAGTAACCTTGAATTTACAAGGAATTGAAGAAGGGAAAAAACTAAAGCGACTGCGGGGCGGTTCGTGGAACAACAACGATAATAACTGTCGCAGCGCCAACCGTAACAGGAATAAGCGCGCGAACAATAATAACAACAACAACGGTTTTCGTATTATCTGTGTATGTCCGAGTACTCTTCACCTTGAGAGTTGTTAGATGGAAATTTAACAAGAGTAAACAGAGGAGTTCAGTTTTTTTCCTGTGATGATAGTAATATTATCCGAAAATAAAATTTGTTGAATAGCTTAGTAAGTTGATACTGAAAAGCTGTTCAATATAAGTGTAAAACCCTTTTGATTCATTACAGGCTGGATGCTTGTGCCACAGTTTTATGCTACATTTTGGTAATAAAGTGGGAATCAGAGTGGTGAAAAGCGATCGCCGTTATCTGACTGATAAATAAAGTTTGTTTAATTTATAATGGATTAAACTAAATAATAATTTATATTGATAAAAATTGATGACACAAGAAAACCTCC
>CAZWLZ010000480.1:0-2223 GCA_964634505.1 uncultured bacterium
TGCTTTAGCGGCCGATGGCTTACGTTATAGCAATATGCACACTACCGCCCTTTGTTCTCCTTCTCGATCTTGTATGATTACGGGGAGAAATCATCATTCTAACAATCTTGCTTGTATTACAGAAGGTTCAATGGGTTATCCAGGGGCTAATGGTTACATCCCCTTTGAAAATGGCTTTTTATCAGAAATCTTATTACAAAATGGTTACAATACTTACGCCATCGGAAAATGGCATTTAACTCCAGCGGAAGCAGGAAGTGCGGCAGGCCCTTATGATCGCTGGCCTTTAGGGCGTGGATTTGAAAGATTTTATGGATTTTTAGGCGGTGATACTCATCAATATTACCCTGAATTAGTTAGAGATAACAGTCAAACTGAGCCAGACAAAACTCCTGAAGAAGGTTATCATCTCACCCCTGATTTAGTGGCCAAAGCGAAGGGGATGATTGCTGATGCCAAACAAGTTGCCCCTAATAAACCTTTCTTTATGTATTTTTGTCCAGGTGCTATGCACGCACCACATCATGTACCCCAAGAATGGGCTGATAAATATAAAGGACAGTTTGATGACGGTTGGGATGCTTACCGTGAAAAGGTTTTTGCTAAACAAAAAGAAATAGGCATTATTCCCCCTAATACGGTTTTATCTCGTCATGATCCAGACGTACAAGATTGGAATAGCTTATCAGCCGATGAACGTAAACTTTATGCTCGAATGATGGAAGTATTTGCGGGATTTTTGGAGCATACGGATCATTATATTGGTGAGTTAATCAATTTCCTTAAAGATATGGGAGAGTATGAAAATACTTTAATTATGGTCGTTTCCGATAACGGAGCAAGTGCCGAAGGTGGTCCTACTGGTTCTATTAATGAGACTAAATTTTTCAATAATGTGCCTGAAAGTCTAGCACAAAATTTAGAGGCGATCGCCGATATTGGTAGCCCTAAATATTATAATCATTATCCTTGGGGTTGGACACACGCAGGTAATACTCCTTTCCGCCGTTGGAAACGAGAAACCTATCGGGGAGGCAGTAGCGATCCCTTTATTGTAACTTGGAATAAGGGTATTACAGCTAAAGGAGAAATTCGCTCTCAGTATGGTCATATTATTGATATGGTACCCACTGTTTTAGATGCTTTAGGTATTGAAGCTCCTACTACTATCAAAGGTGTAACTCAATCTCCTCTTGAAGGTGTTAGTTTATTAGATTCCTTTAATAAGGCTGATGCACCCGATCTCCATTTAACCCAATATTTTGAAATGTTTGGCCATCGCTCGTTATATCATGATGGTTGGAGAGCAGTATGTCCTTGGCCTGGTACTTCTTTTACTGAATCTGGACATAAATTTGGTGATCCAATTTCCTATGATAAACTAATTGAATTAGATGCTCATGGTTGGGAACTTTATAACCTCAAAGAAGACTTTGCCGAAACTAATAATTTAGCAGAACAAGAACGAGATCGACTAATTGCTATGATCGGGATGTGGTATGTAGAAGCAGGTAAATATAACGTTTTACCTATTGATAGTAGTGGTACGCAAAGATTTGCCATAGAACGTCCTCAAATAGCTGTTGATCGCCAACGTTATATCTATTATCCTGATACCCAAGCTGTACCTGGTAATGCTGCTCCCAGATTATTAAATAGATCGCACTCTGTGTCCGTAGAAGCCTTTGTACCGGAAAACGGGGCTGAAGGAGTTTTGTTCAGTATGGGAGGTAATGATGGCGGATTTACTTTTTATGTACAGAATGGCAAGTTAACTTATGGTTATAATTATGTAGCAGATTCTTATTTTAAAGTTGAATCTTCAGAACCCTTGCCAAGTGGTCATCACATTTTTAGTTTTCAATTTGATCCCACTGGCAAACCTGATTTTGCTCAGGGCAAAGGTACTCCTGCAAAAATTACCTTGTTAGTGGATGGTAAACCTGTTGGGAATGGTGATCTACCCGTTACAATTCCCTTAAACTTAGGATTATCGGCAGGGGTGGTAGTAGGAGCAGATCCAGGTTCGCCTACCATGCAAGATTATCAACCGCCTTTCAAATTTACAGGAGAAATTAAAAAGGCTTTAGTTGATGTCACTGGTGAACATGTTGAAGATTATGAAGCAAAAATGCGGATGTATTTAGCTCGTCAATAATTCCTTATTATCTATAGAACCCATTTGAGATCTATTTTAAGAAAGGCGATCAGGCGAAGCCTGCC
>CAZWLZ010000481.1:0-2208 GCA_964634505.1 uncultured bacterium
TAGTTTGCCTTATTACGATAACCTAAGTAATTACTAGGTATAGGTTTGATCACATTAGGATTTTGAAAACCTATACCTAGTAATGACTTAGGTTATCGTAATAAGGCAACCTATCCCTTAGCAATTTCTGAAATAGGTAACTTACAAGCGGGTTACTATCGTAAAGGTAGTCATAAAATTATCAATCTTAATCAATGTCCTATACAAGATCAACGTTTGAATCCTTTGTTAACAGAAATTAAACAAGATTTACAAAATTTAGGTATTCCCATTTATAACGAAAAAAATCAAAAAGGGGCCTTAAGTCATTTAAGTTTTAGAATTGGTGTTAATACGGGAGAAATTCTCTTAATTTTAATTAGTAAACATAAAAATTTACCCCAACTTGATCAACAAGCTGAATACTGGTTAAGTCGTTATCCAAATTTGGTTGGCATTACTTTAAATTATAATCCACAACATAATAATGTTATTTTTGGGGATGAGACTTTTCTTTTAGCAGGAAAACCTTATATTAAAGAGATTTTTAGCGGTTTAACTCTACAATTACGATCAGAAACTTTTTTCCAAGTTAATACTCCCACTGCCGAAACTTTATTAACTGAAATCTTTAATCAACTTCAATTACAAGGTAATGAGATTTTCGTTGATGCTTATTGTGGAATAGGTACTTTTACCTTACCCTTTGCTCAAAAAGTAAAAATGGCGATCGGAATCGAATTACAAAAAACCTCTGTAGAACAAGCTGTAATTAACGCTGATACTAATCATATTACTAATGTGGAATTTTTACTAGGAAGCACAGAAAAACTATTATCTTCTTTAGATGTTGAACCAGATTTAGTATTTCTTGATCCTCCTCGTAAAGGGTGTCATATAGAGGTAATCAATACCCTTTTAGAGATAAAACCTCAAAGAATTGTTTATTTAAGTTGTAATATTTCGACTTTAGCTAGAGATTTAAAATTATTCTGTGAAAATGATATTTATCAATTAAAGTTAGTAAAAACTGCTGACTTTTTCCCTCAAACTTCTCATATTGAATGTGCCGCCTTTTTAGACTTAAAATAATTTGGTTGGTAGTTATGACTTTAGTCATAATTATTCTTTGAGTAAGGCCATTTTTAAATTCTTATTTTTTAATTGTTATAATTTTCAAGCCATTTTTTAAATACTTGGTTTAATTGAAAATTTGATACATTTTCTGTGGGCAATTTTTCCACTAGACATCTTCTTATAAAAGACCTTAGAGCCGCCAAAAATTGATAATTAGATACTTCTTCAATAATAGTCGGTTTTTCATCAATATCTATCCATTTATCTTGAGTTACTAACCAGTTAACAACCTTTATTTCTAACGTAGATAACCGCTCTAAATGGGTTTCTAAAAAGAGTTTTAGATCATCTAAAAATAACTCATTTTCTGTTGTTAAAAAGTCCGCTACTTTACTATTATAAAATTCATAAATTGTATTACTGATAATATTTAACCAAACAGGATTACTTTGATAAAGGGTTATTAATTCGTCCCATTTTTCTTCCTTTTTTAATCCTTTTTTTCTGAATATTTCCCTAGCATCTTCACCTAATCCTTTAATTTGTAAACTTTTAATAGTTTGATTTTGGCTTTCTAAATTGTCTAAATCGGGTGATTTTTCTTGACTAATTAAGATTAAACAACTTTGATGATTTTTAGTAGCAATTTGCTCAAAAATTTACGATAATCTTGATATTCTGGTAAATATTGCCCTGCTAATTCCCCACTTTTAAAAATATTCTGCACATCATCAATAATTACTAAGCAACGAAAGGATTTAAAATAATCAATGATTTCTGTGGTTGATTCTGTTTGAGAAAAAATTTGTTTTAACTCATCTTTTAGAGTTATTAATTTAGGAAGATTATCAAGACTTTTGTAAATAATATAATCAAATTCTGTCTTAATTTCAGGTATTAATTTAAGCACTAAAGCACTTTTCCCAATGCCACTTAATCCATAAATTGTTATTAATTTAGTCTTATTTTCTAGCCATTCTTTAAGAGTCTCAATTTCTACTTTATGTCCATAATCATAATTTAAGTCTGGTGCATCTGTTAAGTCAATTGGCACAGTTATGGGGGAAAAATCTCACTCAATAAAATATTAGCGATGGTTGTCAGAAATTAGGGATTACTAGAAAAAAAAACTTATGGTTATTCAGAAACAGA
>CAZWLZ010000482.1:0-2166 GCA_964634505.1 uncultured bacterium
CCCTACCGATGGAGTAGCCGATTATTGTCAAGGTTTAAGTCGAGAATTTAATAAGCAAAATTATTGTTTTCAATTATTAGAATTTGCTTGGCAAAAAGATGGTATTTTTAATGCTTTAAAATGGTTATGGCATGAAAGCAAGTCATGGCAAAATAATTGGGTTTTATTACAATATACCAATTTTAGTTGGTTTTTAAAAGGGTTTCCTTTTGGTTTTTTAATCGTTATTTTATTATTAAAAATTAGGGGTTGTAGAGTGGGTTTTATTTGTCATGAAAGATATGATTTTTCTGCTACTCGATTTATTGACAAATTGCGAAGAAATGCACAATTTACTATATTAAAGTTATCTTATCACCTTTGTGAACGAATAATTCTTACTTTACCTAAAAAAGTTACTCCCTGGTTGGGACAAGAGACAAATAAGGCTGTGATGATCCCTGTAGGATCAGGAATTGATATAAATTTGAGCGATAATTTTCACAAAAATCAACCTAATAAGTTTTTCTTTGATGGTAAAACAGTTGTTATTTTTGGCATCACCGGAGGCAATGTGGAAGGGGAAGTCGAAGATATAAGTTATGCCTTAAAAATGGCTTATAATCATATCTCTAATTTGCGTTTATTAGCAGTCGGAAGAGATACGGATTTGGGAAAAAAGTTGTTAGTTGATAATCTTAGCGATACCAATATTATTATTTCTATTTATGGTTTACTTTCTAGTGAAGAAATTGCGGAAGCCTTTTTAGCTAGTGATGTATTTCTTTTTGTAAGAGGTTGTATTTCAACAGGGCGTTCATCAGCTATAGCAGGTGTTGTTTCTCAGTTACCTATGGTGGCTTATTCTGGAGAGGAAACAGATTTTCCTTTAACCGAATCTGGTATCATTTTTGTGCCTCAAGGAAATAAGGAAAAGTTGGCAGAAGGTTTAATCAAGATTTTGACTGATGATATTTTGAGAGAAGATTTAAGACAACGTAGTATTAAGACTTTTGAGGAGTATTTTTCTTGGGAAGCAATTGTTTTACAAATTATAAAATTTTTATAATCTGTAATTTTAATTACAGTAAATTGTAATTAAACGTGATATAGAAGAGATTAAGATTTTGAGTAACTAAGATTGGCGATCAGACTTACTGAGTAGAATTATAAAGTTCTTTAATTTCACTGTCTGCAAGAATGCGATTATAAACACGAATATCATCTATAACTCCTGAAAATAGTCCCCATTCAGGTGCATTTGTTGTATTTAATTTGAAACCCGTTCCACTAATACTTCCACCTGAATAACCATGGGTTTGTCCACACCAATATAATTTTGATACTGAAAACCTTTGCTCAGCTACACGCACTCCATCTGAATAAAGTGTAACTGTCTGTCCATCAATACTACCCACAATATGATGAAATTTATTATCAGCGAGATTAGCACTTTTGCTAGCAGTAAGTGCAACACCTCCCCAATCAGTTGTTCTCAATAATAAACTAGGTTTCCCAGACAGTAATCCAAATTCATAATAACCAGAACATGAATTATCGCTAAAAACATTCATACGATCAGTTTTATCTGAATTATTAGTCATAACCCAAGCTGAAAATGTTATTGGAGTTGATTGATTATGGACAACAAAATCATTTCGATAACCTAAATCAATAAAACTGTCAGTTCCATTAAAAGACAATGCTTTGTTTGATTTTCCCTGAATACAAGTTGTGTTATTAGTTGTTCCGTTTGTGTCGCCAATACTGTCATTTGCTGTACAATCATCAAAACTCCAATGAGCGACTAAACCAGTATTGAAATTTGCTAAAGCGATAATACATATTAACAAAACACTTATTGCAAATGCTAATGTAATTCTATTCATAATTTTCTCATGCTTGTGAACTTAGTTGCTGGGCTATTCAACGCAGCGTAAGAATAGAAAAGCCCAACCTATAATTTTATCACAACTGCGGTCTAACTTGATCTAATAAGGACTATTCCAACTATTGCTACTTAATTATTTTTTTGTAGATTTTGATTCGTTGATTTTATGGTAAAATCATTAATTAATATTTTCTGTCAATAACTTTGGCAGTTCTCTTAACAATTCTTTACTTTTAAGAAGATTTTAGCGATCGCCTCTAATTTTATCTGAAGTGTCTCGTCTGGTAAACCCAACC
>CAZWLZ010000483.1:0-2138 GCA_964634505.1 uncultured bacterium
AGGGGGAAATAAACTTTAAGCTAGTGTCCTAACCTGAAAACGTAGTGCTATAAATTAAATTTCACAAATGGTTAAATCAAACCAAAAAGTTGTACCAACTCCCAACTCACTAATTATATTTATTTTAGAATGATGTTTATCGATAATATTTTTGACAATAGAAAGTCCTAAACCTGTACCTTCTAAAGTATGTACTCGGTTTTCAACCCTAAAAAATCGATCAAAAATAGCTTCTTGATCTTCTGTTGGAATACCGATACCAGTGTCAGAAATTTCTACTCTAACATGAGAAAAAACATCAGGTTTTTGAGAATCATTTTTAACACTATAAGCACGAATAGCAATTTTGCCCTCTTTCAAAGTAAATTTTAAAGAATTACCAACTAAATTGGTGAAAATCTGTAAAAGTAAATCATAATGTCCCCAAATAGAGGGTAAATCAGTTTCTATTTCTTGAATCAATTGAATATTTTTATCTTTAGCATTTAATTGATAAGTTCTTAAAGTTTGATCAATTAATTGAGCTAAATCAACAGCTACAAACTCATAGACTCGACAAGATTCTAGCTTAGATAAATCTAACACATCATTGACCAAACGACTTAGGCGATCGGTTTCATGGTTAGCCGTGCCTAAAAATTCTTTTTTCTCCTCCTCACTTAAATCATCTCCATATTCAAAAAGAGTTTCGATAAAAGATTTTATATTAAATAAAGGTGTTCTTAATTCATGGGAAACATTACTAATAAATTGGCTTTTAGCCTCATTTAATTCAGCTTCTTTCGTTATATCTTGTACTGTCATAACAATTCCTTTAACATTCTCTTTTTGTTGATCTAAAACTTGAGTTAAAAGAATGCGAAAAGTGTGATAACTTGGCTGATTGATGGTAATTCTAAATTCCCCTCGATTGGGTAAAATTTCAGCGTAAATCTTATCACTATCTTGATTAATAATTTCACCATTAGTAATAGTAGTTAGAGGATGATGTAATTCTTTTTGTAACTCTGGAGGTAAATATTCTAAAAGATTTTCGCCAATAATTTTTTTACCTTCCCAAGCGAACATTTTTTTTGCTGTGGGATTAACTAAAATTAATTTTAAGTCAGAATCTAATAAAATCGCACCATCCGCAATAGTTGAAACTAAAGTTTCTAATTTAGCCTTTTCTGCTGTTAATTCTTCGATATTTTGTTCTTCATAACTCTCTAATTTTTCAGCCATTTCATTAAAACTTAAAATTAATTCCCCTAATTCTCCCTCTAAAGGCAAATTAATTCGTTGTTTAAAATTACCAGTAGCAATATTTTTGACACCTAATAATAATTCTTTAATTGGTTTAGTAATGGTTAAAGCATTAAAAACACCCCCTAAAATCACCATTGCCCAAATGGAAACAAAAACGGCAATAGTTACATCTCTAGTTAAATGAGAAGAGGCTACAGCCGTAGCATTAGGATTGATACCGATCGCCAAAACACCTAAATATTTATGCTCATAATTTAAAGGAATAAAAACATCAGTAACTTTGCCGTCTGGAGTTAAATGTTGCCTCACAAAAGGAATTTCACTATCTTTATTAAAATTGCTAGGTAATTCAATATGTCTTTGTAAAGTCAAAGAATTTTTTACCTCTGTTTGAGAAAAAGGAATCCCAAAAAAAAGATTACCTTCCTCATCAGCATAAATCATATAACGGACACTAGATGTACTGGCATAAAAACGACTAGAAAATTTAGCAACTTCACTAAGATTATTTTCTGCAATTAAAGGTGCTACATTACTAGCTAAAAGAAGCCCTAAATCACTCCCAAAACGGGTATCATTTATTTGTGCTTCTTGTTGAATAGAATTGACAGCCCAAAAAGTTAAACTACTCATTAATAATGATACCGCTAAAGTGGCGATCGCCATTAATTTTGTTTGTAAAGTAAATTCTGACCACCAACGATTGATAATTTGTTTAATAAATTCCACTATGGTTAATAAAATATGACAATTCTTTTGAATTTTAAAATTTTGTTTGTTTTAATTATAAAGATTTAGGAATACTTACGTAAGCCGTAAGATTAAATTATAGCAGTCGCTAAGATTAGGGTGTTAAGGTGTTAGGGTGTTGGGGGCTTGGGGGCTTGGGG
>CAZWLZ010000484.1:0-2124 GCA_964634505.1 uncultured bacterium
TAGAAAAAGCTAAAAATGCTTCTCTTACTATAGGCGAATTAATGGTTAAATTGGTCATCGTTGAATTTTCGACTCAAACGTTAAGTAGTATTTTAAAAAGTAATTTCGTAACCTATTTAGCTGGAGGTTTCATCCAAGGAGTTAGTGTTGCTTATTTAACTCGAATTGCTGGATTAAGTTTAATTGAGTATTTAGAGTTAGAAAATAATGAAAATAATGATAGTTTTAAAATAGAACAATTAAAGCAAAAAATACAATTAATTTTTAATAATAATCAAAGAAAAGATTTTTTTCAAAATTTTGTAAAAAATACAATTAATCAACTTTCACTAAATCAAAATTAAATTAAAAAAATTTTTATTTAACTAATTATCATTCAGACTGTAAAACAGTCAAAATACTTTTCTAAAAGATATAAATAAATTCAATAATAATACTATTTAAAATTAGCTAAATTTGTTAAATCAACTAATAGAAAATAAATCAAAAAAAACATTAATTATTTTTACTCGTTATCCTGAAGCTGGGAAGACAAAAACAAGATTAATTCCAGTTTTAGGGGGGAAGAAAGCCGCCGAATTACAACAAAAAATGACAGAAAAAACGGTAGAAATTGCCTATAAATTGAGTCAAGAAATATCACTTAAAATCCTTATTTATTTTACTGGAGGAAATAAAAAGTTAATGGAGAATTGGTTAGGTAAAAATTTGATTTATCATGAGCAAGTAAATGGCGATTTAGGCACAAAAATGTTATCTGCATTTGAAGAAAATTTGATCGAACAAAAAGATAGTACGATTATTATTGGTGTTGATTGTCCAGCCTTGAATGAAAAAATTTTACAAGAAGCTTTTACTGCTTTAGAAACGAAAGATTTAGTAATCGGAAAAGCAGAAGATGGCGGCTATTATTTGATAGGTTTAAAAAAAGCAGAATCTTTGTTATTTCTTAACATAAATTGGGGAACTTGTCAAGTCTTTCAAGAAACTATTGAAAAAGCAAAAATTTTGGATTTAAGTATCTATAATTTGCCTATACTAAGAGATATTGATCGACCAGAAGATTTAAAATTTGACTAGATACTCATTAAATTTTGTTTGAAATGGGGAATTTGGCGATCGGCGTTGATAAATACCCTAACCGCCTTGTTTTATGATCAAAAAATTTAGTTTTGTAAGGATTTAAAAAATATATGAATCAACCTTTAATATCTGTTGTTATTCCCTCTTTTAATCAAGGGCAATATATAGAAGAAACACTTATTTCTGTAATAGGTCAGCAATACCCTAATTTAGAAATAATTGTAGTTGACGGAGGCAGCACCGATAACACAATTGAAATAATTAAAAAATATGAAGATAAAATATCTTATTGGCATTCTAAACCAGATAAAGGACAGGCTGATGCTATCAATCAGGGTTTTAAATTAAGCACGGGCGAAATTCTGTGCTGGTTAAATTCTGATGATATGTATTTACCTGGTACTTTACTAGACATAGGAAAAAGATTGGCTGACAAAACACAAGAGAATTATCTTGTTTATGGAGGTTGTATTATGTACGATCAATTTGGCAAACAAATAAGTTGTTATGCTAATGTTTCTAGTCAAAATGCCCAAGTCGAATTAGATTACATAGACAATATAATACAACCAAGTTCTTTTTGGACAAAAACGCTATGGAATCAAACAGGCATTTTAGATATAAATTATAACTATGTTTTAGATTGGGAATGGTATATTAGAGCTTCTAATTTTACTAAGTTTGAGTATATACCAAAATTATATTCAATCTATAGGCTTCATCTTGAACATAAATCAAGTGATGGGGGTGAGAATAGAAAGAAAGAAATACTCAGTATTTTTCTGAAAAATGCACCAGAATACTGGCAAAATTTATATAAACAAGTTGAAAAATATCATAATTCTATCAAAGTCAAAATGAATAAACTTCAAAAGATTAACGGAAATTTAAGAAGGTTAATAATATATAAAAGAGTATTGTTTAATTTATACTTTCCAGAATTAAATGGTATGTTAAATAAAATTGATGATTTATATATAATATTAAGCTTATTTTAAGCTATTTGGTTATCGCCTTAAAATGAAGGTACCAGATTTATAT
>CAZWLZ010000485.1:0-2109 GCA_964634505.1 uncultured bacterium
GGTGCGGGGCCTTCTGGAGGCACATCTGCTTATCATTTGGCTAAAAAAGGTCATTCAGTTTTAGTCTTAGAAAAAGCCTCTTTACCTCGTTATAAACCTTGTGGGGGGGGTGTTTCTCCCATAATTCAAGATTGGTTTGATTTTGATTTTTCTCCTGCTATTTCTTTGAAAACTAATCAAGTTTATTATACTTGGGAAAAAGATCAACCGATACAAATCACTCTCAAAATTAATCCTATTTGGATGGTTAGAAGAGAAGTTTTTGATCATTTTTTAATTAAACAAGCCCAATTGCAAGGTTGTCAAGTTAATGATAATACCACAGTAACTGGGATTGAGTTTATTGGCGATCGATGGTTAGTAAAAACGGCTGAGCAAGTTTTTTCAGGACGTTATTTAATTGGTGCTGATGGAGCAAAAGGGGCGATCGCCAAATGGTTAGGTTTTCATAAACAAAAAAAAATAGTAGCGGGGGCGTTAGAATTAGAAATACCCCTAGAAAACAATACAGATATTAACACTTATTTTGAATTTGGTTTAGTTAAAAATGGTTATGCTTGGAATTTTCCCAAAGCAGACGGTTATTCTATAGGAGCAGGAGCATTTTGGAAAGAGAGAAAAGCACAAAATTTTAAACAAATATTGCTTGATTATGCTACCCTGTTTAACGTTAATTTAGATAACGCCATGGAGTGTGGCCATCCAATTTGCCTATGGGATGGAGTACAAAAATTACACACCGAAAACGCTCTTTTAGTAGGAGAAGCCGCTTGTGTAGTTGATCCTTTTACGGCAGAAGGCATTCGTCCTTCAATTTTTAGTGGTTTAAAAGCTGCCGAATTTATCCATGAAGCCTTATCAGGTAATATTAACGCCTTAGAAAAATATAGCGAAGTAATGGCAGAAGAATGGGGCAAAGAAATGATTTGGGCCCAAAGATTAGCACAAATATTTTATCGTTTTCCTAAAATGGGTTATCAAGTCGGAGTAAAACGTCCTTCAGCTACAGCTACCATGGCCAGAATTTTTAGTGGCGAGTTAAGTTATGCCGATGTAGCTACCAAAGGAGTTAATTTATTAACAAAATCTCTTTCTCTTCCCTCTTTCAAAGAATAAACAATAAATAACCCCCTTAAAAAGGGGGTTAGGGGGATCAAATTATCAACAAACTATTAAAACGTGAAAGTAGTTCTTAAAGTACCAATAAATTGATCATCGCCATCAGTGCTTTGAGTAGGAGAACTAACCCAAATTACCCCTGGAGTGATCGAAATATTATCATTTAACTGATATTTATAAAATGCTTCTACATGAATTGGGACACCACTGGTATCAAAACGAGTGCGATAAGTATCTCCTGTGGTAGAATCAGTGATAAAGAAAACATTATTTCCGCTATAAGGTTGAACACCCGCAAAAATACCTAACAGATTTCCTTCTTTTCCAAAGTCAGGAAAAGCCAATCCACCACCATAACTCCAAACGTCATCATCCCCACGACCAATATATGTAACATTGGTATAAGTGAAGAAGGCACTAAAACTAATTTTATCGCTGATACGCCATGCAAAAGCACTACCATAAGAATTAGTAGCTTTATCCCCAAAATCAACACTAAAACTATTGCTAGGCAAACTACCCAAAAGAATGTTATTAAGTTCGCTATTGTTAGCGTTAGCAAACTGAGTACCTACAATTCCAGCTCCTCCAGTGGCACCGCCCCCATAAATAGGGCTATCTGCTTTATGGAAACCATTAACATAAGTAAAGGCAAGACCCATTCTGTCGTTTAGATTGAAGTTCAATTGACCTAAAACACTATAATCACCGTTGAATAAACCAGCACCTTCTTCGGGAGAACTTGCATTACCAGCAAGATAACCTACGGTAGCAGTAGTAGGTCCTAAAATACTTTTCAATAAACCCAGTTCATAATTAAAAGCTACACCACTTCCACCCCCAATACGATAGATGGGATTTTCTGAAGCAAAAGTAGATAACGCACCATTACCACCATCATAATCTTCAAAATAAGGATTAACCGTAGCGGCATAATCACTGTGAATACCGCCAAAACCAGCAATATAAGTATTAAATGACATATTTTCG
>CAZWLZ010000486.1:0-2098 GCA_964634505.1 uncultured bacterium
TTACTAATTCTAAAAAAATTCCTTCCTTGATATATTTATTTTTGGTTTCTCTGTAGATTAGTTGTTCAAATTTATCTCGATCGCTTTTTAATTCTGAGGAAGAAGCTAAGAATATTTTAATAGTTTTAGTTGCCTGAGTTGTTTCTGTATTGGGAGAATTTGAATAATTATTTTGAGATTCAATATAATCACCTTGCATCGATTCAATATAGTTTTTTCCTACACTTATTTGACGATTATCGTTATTAATAATTTTATTTCCGCCAATATTATCACCGCTACCTGAATGAATTTGAGAGATACGAGGAGAATTAAAAGCAGGGTTGTTATCTAGGGTTACATCCTGAGAAATTGCCCCCATATCTCTTAATTCAGTTTCTACCTTTGCTAAACCGCAACCTGTGGGGGATTTAGCCCAATTCAGTAATTCGATCGCCCTTGAAGTTCTCGGTTTTTGTGGTGAAGGAATTGAACCTATTGGAACATCCAAAAGGCTAATTAATTCGTCAAAATTACCGTCTGTTAACTCTTTTAGTATTTTCAGTAATTGTTTTTTTTCCATCAATTTTTGGCATCATTATTTTTTTTTCAAAATCATAACATGAAATCAATTTAATTTCTCACTAGGAAAATGTATTTCAACACCAACCAAATAATATTTTATGGCATTCTGCCGTCAGTCGGAATTAATTTAACGCTACTTAGACAAAATAAAAAAATATAATGTTTTAAGGAAATATCTAAACAATTAGCAATTGCATATATTAGACTTCTTGCAGAAGTAAGTCAAAAGTCAGAAAAATTGATAACTTTACCATAATCGATTTTAGTTTTTATTTTGCAAGAGGTCTAATATTTATTCTTTCAAAAGAATTGTAAAACAGACATTTTGCCTATAATAAATCAATTAAATCTTATCAAGAAAAGATAGACTAAAAACCTGTCTCACAATTTTTAATAATGAATGCCTCTGCTTGAGATAAGGATTCTGGAGTGCCAATATCTAAAAAAGGATTATCAACAATATGTATTTTAATTTTGTCATTATTGCTTAAGAATAAAGGAAAAACTTCTTTTTCAAAACTTAAGGGAATATCTTGAGGAAAATCTTTAATTAAATTATGGCGTAACAAGTAAACACCAGCATTAATTACTCCTTCACCTGTCTTTTTTTCTGCGAAATTAATTAGATTAAATTTGTCATCATAAATTAAAGTGCCATAACGAGAGGCATCATTTACCTTTAAGCCTAAAATAACTCCTGAAACTCTATCATCATTGAGATAATCAAAAAAAGGTTTTAAATCAGCAACAATTAAAGAATCGCCATTAGTTATTAACCATGCTTTAGGGGTTTTAGAGTGTTGTTTCACTACATTGATAAAACCTCCAGCCGTATCTAAGGGAGTATTTTCTTGGTAGCATTTTATCTTACTTTTTCCTTGATAATCCTTAAAATATTGTTCAATAATTTGCCCTAAATAACCAGTAGAGATAGTTATATCAGTTAATTGTTGGGCTTGTAAGTATTTTATTATCCATTCAATAAATGGTTTTCCTGCTACTTGTGCCATGGGTTTAGGAATATTTGGTAAAAGATGTTTAATTCTAGTGCCGAATCCTCCTGCTAAAATAACGGTTGTAATTTCATTCATTTTTTATTTTGGATCAATTTTTAATCAATTTTTCTATAGATTATCTTATTTTTTTCCTGATTTTTATTATCAATTGGCATCAAAATTTATTTTATTTTATTTGAATCTATTATTAAATATTAATTATTTTTGACTTTATAAAAATTTATAGTTATATTAAAACCAAAACTATAAAACAAAAACTATAAAACCAAAAGAAAATGATTGACAATATGACTTTAACTCAATCTTATATCGGTTTAGAATTGTTTGCACAAATGCAATTGATTGATAACCTTAATTCTAAATTAGGAGAAAATTTAGGAGGCTCATTATTAACTTTTGTTCAAGCCTTACTAATTTTAATTGTTGGTTTAATTTTTGCCAATTGGTTTAAAGGTTTTATCAAAAAACAATTACATAAAACTGACATTGATAATAAAATTGCCGCTTGGGTAACAGGG
>CAZWLZ010000487.1:0-2077 GCA_964634505.1 uncultured bacterium
GATGTCTTAATTTTTATTTTTCTCTTTTTGTTTTTTTGTTCATGAATAATTCAGGCTAGGGCAAGGGGTTTTTTAGAAGTAGAGGAGGCGATCGCAATATTTGGAGTGTATTTACTTATTTTTGGTAAGCCCGTTCGTGGAGACTTCAGGGGGGCAGACTATAACGAGTTTCATCAATGGTTAGACAAATGTGAGGAAATGGCTCAAAACCTGATTAGAGAAGATCAAGACCTTAAAGTATTTATTGACGAAAAACGAGAAGAGATTAACACTGCTCTCAATGATTATAGAATATTATCTCAAGTGGCGATCGACTATAAATGGGATAAAAACCAAGCCTACGATCCTGCTCTGATGAAACGTCAACTTTTTGATGCGACAGGACTCTCTAACACTGCTAGAAAGAATTTAAGTAATGCTTATTTCGATCGCCTCGTGAAACAAAAATTAACAACAAAACAATCCTGCACTCTTGGTTATGTGATCAACTCCTCCACTTCCGTTGACTGGAGCGTCTTAGATTTATTTTACCGTCTTTGCATCTTTAAGCACTTTAAAGAGATGTTCGATCTAGCTAAATACTGGGAGATGAAGGACCTATTTGCAATATGGGCTTAATCTCCCAGTATTTAGCTAGGTTTACCGATGAATATACCCACATCATTACTGCCCAATTTTTAGAAGACGATCGTCTTCAAGTCACTTTTTTTATGGGCTTCTTATATAGCTTATTCCGCTTAGGAGAAACAGAGTATGAAGACGCAGACGATCCCTTTCCTAAAGGTAGAATCCCTTTTTTAACGGTTCACCAGTCCAAAGGTTTAGAATTTCCTGTAGTCATCTTAGGTAATCCTAGAAAAGACCCCAAATTGCAAAGGGTAGAAGAAATTGTTAAACCAATTTTAGATCGTCAGGGTGAACCATTGGAAAGAATGGCAGAGTTTGACGTGATGCGAATGTTTTATGTCGCTTTGTCCAGAGCTAAAAATCTTCTAGTAATAGCTCATTTTAAGGGATCAGGACAAAAATTGACCTTCCCTTTTAATGAGATGTTAAACGATCGCACCATTACCAGAATCCCAGATTTTGACCTCAATAGCTTACCTGAAGCCAACGAATCTAATGACGATTTACCGAAAAATTACTCCTACACTAGCGACTATCTCCTTTATCAGCGTTGCCCTAGACAGTATATGATTTTCCGTAAATACGGTTTTGTTGCATCTCGATCGCAAACCATGTTTTTTGGTAGTGTCGTTCATAAAACCATCGAAGATTTACACTATCTCTTAAAAGCGAAAAAAGAAAAGGAAACAAAAATGTCATTCTGAGCGATGGCGAAAGAATCTCAAGCCCCTATTTTCCCCAATGATTCATCATAAATCAACCAACTAAAGAGGATAACACCATGAACGATATTGACGATTTAGCCATTGAAGTACAGATTAAGGAACTTTTTGAACAAAATTACGAAATGATGCGCTTAGAAGGCGGTCATGCCCTCTCTGCTGACGTAAAACAGGGTGCATTGAACCAAGTCTTATTTTATTGGCGAAAACTCAGAGAAGTAGCAGAAAACGTCACCGATACAGAAGTAATGTTGAGTTTACCCGAACAACTTACCCCAGAGGGCAGAAAATATACCATCGAGGGAGTTGTTGATATTATCAGAGAACAAGATCAAACGGTTATGTATGACATTAAAACCCATGATTCGGACTATGTTCGGGGTAATGTGCCAGAATATGAAAAACAACTTAATGTCTATGCTTATATTTGGCAAGGTTTACGACAACAGGAATTAGATCAAACCGCCATTATTGCCACATCTCTTCCTATCACCCTTAGAAATGCTGTCAAAAATCATAATAAAAGTCAAATTATTACAGAAATGGAAAGATGGCAACCCTTAATCGATATTCCTTGTAATCAAGAAAAAGTAGCGGAAACAATTAACGAATTTGGGCAAGTAGTAGATGCGATCGAATCTCGACAATTTCAACCTCCTTCTTTAGAAAAACTCAAGGGAAAATTGGCAGGGAAAAAAGTAACCTTTGCCGTGCAAGTATGCCGTAAC
>CAZWLZ010000488.1:0-2074 GCA_964634505.1 uncultured bacterium
CGGATAATCTTGTTTAATGGAGGGAGGCGGCTTCATTAACTTCATTAGCTACAAATTGCCCAAATAAAATATCAGTTTTTTTCAACGCCTCATCTAAAGTATTAGTTAAATAAATTCCTAATCTTTGTTGTGTAGAAAATTGATAACCCAAATTTTGTAATTGTAAACCTAATTTTAAATGGGCGATGGCATAAGGTGCGATTAATAACTCGAAACCAAATAATCTTTGTAACAAATTATTTTTAACATAATCATTCCAATCAGAAGTTAAACCAATTGTTTCTAAATTGCTATAAATTTGATTTATTACTTCATATAAAAAAGTACCTGTGCCTGTGGCGGGATCTAAAATTTGTACTCGTGGTTTTTGGGTATTTTTATTATTAGTATTATCAGCTAAACCAAGAGGTAAATTAAATTTATTTTTGAGAATAAAATCTATTGATTTAACCATAAAAGAAACTACTGGTTGAGGAGTATAATAAACGCCTCTACTTTTACGCAGATTAGAATTATAAGCCGCTAAAAATGTTTCATAAAAATGAATAATCGCATCTTCTTTTTGTGTATTTTTACCAAAATTTTCAAGGATATTATTCATATCAACTTTGGCTAATAATTCTACTAAATCATCAATTACCCAACTAATTTTATCTAAAGTATTGGTATTAAATACAGTATCAAATAAACGTTTTAAAAATGGATTTGTTTCAGGAATATATAAAGCAATAGTACGTTTTTCAAAGTTAAAAGATTGGGGATTTTGTGCATGACTTACTCTAGCTGTAAATAATCCATAAGAGAGAGTTTGGGCATACATATCGGCAAAATTTGAGTTATCTAAATCGGGTAATAAAACTTCTTTAAATCCTTGTTTTAGTTGATGTAATTCACTGGTATTGGTTTCGTTATCTAAGGCGGTGTTAATTGTGTAACAAATTGTTTTCGTTAAACGGGCTAATTCTTGGGCTAATTCATCGGGATTATTAATTATTTCTCCTTGATAATTTAAAAAATTATTAATTAATTCATTGGTATTTGAACTATCTTGAATAATCAATTGATCATCATTTTGGGTAGCAATTTGAGAGGTTAATCTGATGTTTCCGTTAACATACCAACGAAATTCTAAGTAATTAGTCAGGATCAAATTTTTACCGATATGGGATTCTAAATACCTTTGTAACTGTTCCGTTTTTTCAATTTTATTTAAGTCTAAACCGATGTCTTTTGCTTCTACATAGCCTAATAATAAATCTCTTTTTTTGACGGTAAAATCGGGAATACCAACTTTATTTCCTTTTTCTTCTATGATTGCTTCGATGTGATTTTCTGAAATATCTAAAATACTTTTTAGGGCCGGGTAGTGACTTCTTTCAGAGCCTTTTTTAAGATTTTTTTTTAGTTTATCAAGATAGGAATTAAAGTTGATTTTTTTTGAATTTGACATGATTTAGTAATCACAATAAAATTGATTCTGTAAAAGTTCTGTAAAGACTTCACTTACTCTCTCTGATAAATCGGAAGGTTGGAAATTAACTCTTCCAATTCTTCCTTTTAATTTTTGTTCTAAGGTTTCAGTGGTGACAGAATTTGAAATTTTATCAGATAAAATGATTAATCTTACGTGCTGACCTGCTAACATATCACTATGTTGTAAAATTTCTTCCCAAGTTCCCTCTATTGTTTCTTGCATAATATTCTTATTAATTAAGTCAATGTTTTATTATATCAATAAAATTATCTTAATATAAACAATTTATCGCCCATCATAGCAAGGAACGAGATAGTTAAAACAATTTGATCCCCCCTAACCCCCCTTAAAAAAGTAGGGCTGTTTCATTCTCAAGTAAGACAAATGGGGGGAGAGGGAAATGGGGAATTAGTGGGAAAAAAGAAGTAATAGAGGAAAAAATCGACAAATTTAGTTTTTTTCGATATTAGGAAAATTTTGAGCTATTTCAAAAATTGTCGTTAAAGTTTAAGCTACGATTCGCTTTTTTTCTGTCTTTTAACCACTTATCTAATACTTGATAACCTCCTATTTTAAATTCCCATATTTCTGGTTTTATGC
>CAZWLZ010000489.1:0-2073 GCA_964634505.1 uncultured bacterium
AATTATAGGGAGAATGGGGGAAATGGGAGATAGGGTAATGATGACAAGAGTATATATGGCTGAAAAATATCACAAATTAATTAATAATCACCAAGAATTAGCAGTTTATCAAATTGCTTTTAAGACTGTTATGACAATTTTTGAAATAGCTCAAAATTTTCCTAATATCGACAAAAAACTAAATTTGTCAAATTTTTCCCCTATTACTTCATTTTCCCCTAATTCCCCATTTCCCTCTCTCCCCATTCGTCTTACTTAAGAATGAAACAGCCCTAGGGGGTTAGGGGGATCAGAAAAGTTATTTTTAATTTAATAAAAAAGTAAAAAAGATTAATTTTTATTACAAAACATGGACAAAAAACAGTAATTATAAACTTCTAATAAATAAAATAATAGATTATTAATTAATAGAAATAAAAATGATTTGGTTAGGAATTGATCCGGGGTTAGCTACGATAGGTTGGGCAATTTTAGAAGGAGAAAAAAGCCCTATTCCTAACTTAATAGAATACGGTACAATTGAGACAGATAAAAGGTTATCAACTTGTGAAAGATTAACAGAATTAGAACTAAATTTAAAAGAATTAGTAATAGAATTTAAACCAAATCAAGTAGTAATGGAAATGCCTTTTTTTAATAGACAAATAAAAGCAGCAGGAGGAGTTTTACAAGCAGTAGGAATAATTAATTTAGTATGTTATCGAGAAGCAAAAATTATCCCAATTTTGTTACATCAAGCTAGTTGGAAAGCTCATCTCGGTAATGGCAAAGCAGACAAAAAAGAAATAGCACAAATATTAAAACATCTATTTAAATTAAACAATTTACCGATTGATGACAGTATTGATGCCATCGGTATTGGTTATGCCGCTTATTGTGGTTTAAGAAACGATATTTATTAAAAATCCCTAATTAAAAGGCCTCGCTATTCACTTAAGTGCCTAGACAAAATTAATTGTGGATTTTATTTTTAAATTTAGGGTGACAATGGGTTTAAACCCATTATTTCTATACAAATTATTTTGTCTATCTACTTAAGACAGAAAAATAACAACCTTCATCGGTTAATTCCAATCCCAAAGCCTATTTTGAATCAATTTTGGCTTTGACGGCTTGGGCTACTTGTCTATTATTACCAATTACCCATTACCAATTACCCATTACCTACCCATTACCAATTAACTATTACCTAATCAACATTACATCTTTTCACCACTAAGAATAAAAATAGGATCGATCGCCGAAAAAGTTTGATTAATACCCCTTGTTTCGAGACGATTTATCGCAGATTGTACTACTTCAATATTTCTAGCTTGTAACTCAGCAAATGCTTCTGAAATTTGATATAAATTTTCTAAATTTCCAGCAGTGGCCACAACCCTTCCTTCAGAGGGTAAATAATCCCAAACTTTGATTAAAATATCTTTAATTAATTTGCCTCCTTCAATACAAATTCGATCAGGTTTGGTGGTTAATTCTTTCAAACAATCGGGGGCATTTCCTGTAAAAATTTCGATGTTTTTTACTTCAAATTTGAGGCAATTTTTTTTGATTAAATTAACAACTTCTTCGTCTCTTTCTATGGCTATTACTTGCGTTTTAGGACATAATAAAGCTATCTCAATTGGGATTGTACCTGTACCTGCCCCTATGTCCCAAATAACAGAATTTTCCTTTAATTTTAAGGCAGAAATAATCAATAATCTCACTTCTTTTTTACTAAGAGGAATACCGGGAAGGCGATCGAATAATTCATCGGAAATACCAGGAGTTTTATAAGGCCAAAGCATAATTTATTTGGTATTATTTATTAATATTTAAAAGGTAATAATTTTTTTAATTTTTTAATTATAAATAGAATCGTTTTTTTAGTATAAAAATAATCATTTTTTAACTAAATTTTTGAGCATTTTTTAATTATAGCAACACAGCAGGTTAGTTAGGATATTTCAATCCATAAGGGCAAGGAGTTTAAACCCTTTGTTAACGTCCTAATCATCTTGGCGACGGCTATGTAATTTTGATTATTTTTAAACTAGAATTTTAATCGTTTTCAAACTAGAGTCTGTCGCC
>CAZWLZ010000490.1:0-2061 GCA_964634505.1 uncultured bacterium
GGAGGAAAGGGGAGAGCAAAACTCCGAAAATGCTTCCCTTGTTAAGGGGGAAAGGGGAGAGCAAAAATCCGAAAGCCCCTCTTCCCAAGGGGGGTTGGGGGGTTCAAATCTTAATTTCATTCAAGCTAGAGATAAATTCCTTAAAATCTGTCAAAAATCAATCAATCCAGACATCACCATTAATGATATTAGAGAGATGATGATTCAGCATATTTTGACAGAGGATATATTTACCAATATTTTTAGTGATGCCCAATTTCATCAAGAAAATAACATCGCTAGACAACTAAATGAAGTCATCACCACTTTTTTTACTGGTAGTCTAAAAAAGAACACTTTTAAAACTATTCAAAGTTATTATAATGCCATTATTCGCACCGCTTCGAGTATCGTTAATCATCAAGAAAAACAAAAATTTTTAAAAGTAGTTTATGAAAACTTTTATAAAGCCTATAATCCTAAAGAAGCCGACAGACTGGGTATAGTTTATACTCCTAATGAGATAGTAAAATTTATGGTAGAAAGTACCGATTATTTACTAGATAAACTCTTTAATAAAACTCTAGGAAATAAAGGCGTAGAAATATTAGACCCTTGTACAGGTACTGGTACATTTATAACAGAGATATTAGACTTTTTGTTAACTAGAGATGTTGAATATAAATATCAACATGAAATTCACTGTAATGAGATGTCTATTTTGCCTTATTACATCGCTAATCTCAATATTGAATATACTTATCAGCAAAAAACAGGCTCATATTTAGAGTTTAATAATATCTGTTTAGTTGACACTTTAGATCATACTAATTTCGGGGGTAAACAGTTTGATTTGTTTGCTCTGAGTCAGGAAAATACCCAACGCATTAAACGGCAAAATGAACGTAAAATCTCTGTAATTATTGGTAATCCTCCCTACAATGCTAAGCAAGAAAATTTTAATCAAAATAATGCTAATCGAAAATATGAAAGTATTGATCAAAGAATTAAAGCGACTTATGTTAAAGAAGGTAAAGCACAAAATCAAATTGTACTATATGATATGTACACTCGCTTTATTCGGTGGGCAACTGATAGGTTAGGGAGCGATGGCATAATAGCTTTTATTACTAATTCTTCCTTTATCGATGCGTTAACTTTTGATGGTTTTAGAAAAGTTTTAGGTGAAGAATTTAGTTATATTTATGCTATAGATTTAGGTGGCAATATTCGAGCTGGAGATAAGACTGGTAATGTTTTTAATATTATGATTGGTGTTGCTATTACTTTTTTAATTAGAAAAGAAACAAAAGATTTAACTCCTTGTCAAATATATCATTATCATTTATCAGAAATTACGGCAAAAAATAAGTTAGATTTTATTGCTAAAAATAAATTTCAAGATATTAATTTTAATCATATTACGCCTAAAAATAATAATTGGATTAATTTAACTGATAATGATTTTGATGATTTATTACCTTTAATTGATAAAGATGTTAAAAGTGGCAAGTCTGAAAAAGCTATATTTAAGTTATGGTCTTTAGGTATTGCTACTCATAGAGATTTATGGACTTATGATATTAATCAAGAAAATTTAGAAGCCAAAATAAAGTTTTTAATTGATACTTATCAAGCCACTTTACAAGACAATAATTATCAAGATAAAAATAAAATTCAATGGGATCGAGAATTAACTAAATATTTAGATAGGAAAATAGAAAAAGCTTTTAATAATGAGCAAATATTATTAAGTTTATATCGTCCTTTTTATAAGCAATATTTTTATTTTGATAAGCACTTTAATGGCATGACTTATCAGTGGTTTAATATTTATAATCAAAAAGATATTGATAATAAGTATATTAGTATATCAGGTTTAGGTGGTTCAAGACCTTTTCATTGTTTAGCTCATACAAAAATAATTTCTCTTGATTTTTTAGAAAAAACTCAATGTTTGCCATTGTATAGTTATGATAAAAATGGCGATCGCCAAGAGAATATAACAGATTGGGGATTAGAGAGATTTAGGGAACATTATAAACCCTGTTCAACCCCCCCTAACCCCCCCTTTGAAGGGGG
>CAZWLZ010000491.1:0-2011 GCA_964634505.1 uncultured bacterium
ATTTTGAGCTATTTCAAAAATTGTCATAGCAGTCTCAAAAGCAATTTGATAAACTTCTAATTCTTTGCCATTTTCCTAATTATTGATTCATTTTTAATGTTTTTCAGCCATCTATACTCTTGTCATCATTGCCTTTTTCCCCCTATCACCCTACCACCCTATAATTGCTTTTTCTGTAGAATGAAACAGCCCTGCTTCTCAAGGGGGCTATAAGAGAAAAAGGCGATCGCCATAATTGCTTTGAGAGGAGGGATAAGAGAAAATAGCGATCGCCATAATAATTAAGTCTGGTTTTAGTTGATTATAAGGGTGTGAACTGATTATTACAGTTGGTCTTTTTTTTGTAGTAGTTTGATCTGTGAAGGGAAAAGGTACTAACAAAACATCACCAAAGTTATAGGTTGTCATAATCAGCATCTTCAGGATTGTCCCAGATTTTAGCAAGAATTGTCTCTGAAAGTTGGGTAGAAGCTAAAGTTAATTTTTGATCATTATTTTGGGTATAATATTGCAACTCTAAGTCTAATATCAATTTTTTGACATCGGTCAAATCATTAGGAGATAAGGATTGAATTGCTTTTTTAATCTCTTGTAATCTTTCCATAATGGTTCATTTTTATCGTCTTATGATTTTGATAGTTAGTATTGTTTTTCTTTATTGTCAATCAATTTTTTACTAAATCCTATTTTTAAAAATATAAAGTTTATGTAAAAATACTTAGAGAGTTTCTAAGTATTTTCACTGTCTAAACTATGATTGATGTGATTATATGATTGACTATGATGTTGATTTTATGATTTGATTATTCCTCTGACATGATTCTCTTATTTTCATTACTCTACTATACAATCCTAATCATCATAGTTCTCATTTAATCATTAAAATCATAGTACAGGCAAAAGAAATTTTTTACTAAATCCTATTTTTGAAAATATAAAGTTTATGTAAAATTACTTAGAGAGTTTCTAAGTATTTTCCACAGTATAAAACCCCTAACGCACTTGGAAAATCAAATAAGACACAAAAAAAAAATCATGTCTTATTTGTTTTTACTTTTAAATCAAGATTTTTGTTGACTATAATTACGATAAGATTCAAGTACAGAATGAATTAAAGACTGGTATTCTATTCCTTTATTTTTGGCTTCCTTTTGAAACCATTTTAATAAATGTTGATCATATGGCATAGAAACCATTTTTTTGCCTGTTGATTTGCCTGAAATAATTTGAGCAGAAGCCCAAAAGGAATCATCGGTTTCTGGTGCATCGGAGAAATCAATTTCTTCGTCTTTAATATTTTTGATTCTGTCTAATTCTGTTTGAGTTGGTATATATTTATATTGTGATTTATCCATAAAAATATTCTTCCCATATTTTTCTTTCTTTTTTACTAGCTTTTCTTGCCGAAGTTAATCTAATTTTTTCGTTGACGATAGTTTAAGTTACGAATAAAACTACACCATAAACTTCGCCAATAGCTTGCCATCTATCTTCTCCATAGTTAAAACGATGATCAAATTGACAAAGATAATCCTCAAAAAATAGTAAGCGAGCAAATTCAAAATTAATACCATGTTTAATAAGATTTAATTGACTTTTTTGCTCATCCCACTCAAATTTTTGCTCCATTAATAAATTTTGATTGAATTTAATATTGTGATTTTAACCTTTTATTAAAAGATTAATCCCCTAATCATGGTCTCAAGGGGAAACAAGAAATATTGGCAATATCAACGTCTAAACTATGATTGATTTGATTTTTTGATTGACTATGATTTTGATTTTATAATTATTTTTTTGTGATGTTTCTCTTTGAACAATTGTTTGTTATATATAAATTGGCTACCGTAATTAATTTTTATTAAAAAAAATATTACGAAAGGTGAAGAAATATGTCTAAAATGATAAAGGAAACATTTAAGTAGAAAAAGTAAGGTTAAATGCGAGTAGCAATAGCGGGTGCGGGATTAGCTGGTTTATCTTGTGCGAAATATTTAGCAGATGCTGGACA
>CAZWLZ010000492.1:0-1994 GCA_964634505.1 uncultured bacterium
TAAACTATTCAAATATTTAGTTTTATAGGTAATAGGGAATGGGTAATAGGGAATGGGTAATGGTTTGGGGTGTTGGGGTATTGGGGTATTGGGGTGTTGAGAGTTGATTTTTGTAACATATCTAAGGATAAAATTACCTCTAATTTAGATTTAGTTCATTTTCCTATCTCAAATTAACTTACTCTTACTTATTATCTATTACTTACAAAATGAATAAATATAAAGTTTTAATTGTAGCCTCTCATCCTACTCCTTATAGTGTTTCTTTTTGGCGTTTAATGGCGGTGAATCCTGAATTAGACTTATTAGTAGCTTATTTAAGTCTTGAAGGAGTTGAAAAAACTGTTAATCAAGATTTTGGGGTTGAAATAGCTTGGGATGTGCCTTTATTAGATGGTTATCTATGGCAACATATCCCTAATATTTCTCCTCAACCTCGTTTAGGTAAGTTTTGGGGTTTGATTAATCCTCAATTAGGGCGGTTAATTCAAGACCATAATTTTGATGCTGTTATTTGTTATGCTGGTTATAATTACGCTAGTTTTTGGTTACTTTTAATAGCTTGTAAAATGGCTAAAATTCCTTTTATTTTTACTACTGATGCTAGTAATATTAATCCTCGTAGTGGTAGTTGGAAGTTAAAACTTAAAAAAACTATTTTACCTTATTTATTTAATTTGGCTGATGCTATTCTTGTTAGTTCAACTCCGGGTAAAAAAATGGTTGAAACTATCGGTATTCCTGAACATAAAGTTATTATTACTCCTTCCGTTGTGGATAATGATTGGTGGCAAAAAGAAGTAAATAAAATTAATCCTCTTGAAGTTAAACAAAAATGGGGTATTCCTCTTGATGCTTTTGTAATTCTTTATGTGGCTAAATTACAACCTTGGAAACGGCCTCAAGATTTATTACAGGCTTTTGCTAAATTAACTGATCAAAATATTTATCTAGTTTTCGCTGGAAATGGTTCTTTATTTGATGATTTACAAAAAGAAGCAGTTGATTTAGGCGTAGCCAATAGAGTAATCTTTTTAGGTTTTGTCAATCAGTCTCAATTACCTTCGGTTTATGCTGCTAGTGATGTTTTTGTATTACCTTCAGAGTATGAACCTTTTGGGGTGGTAGTTAATGAGGCCATGATTTGCGGTTGTGTGGTTATTACCAGTGATCGAGTGGGGGCTCATTATGATTTAATTAAATCAGGTGAGAATGGTTATGTTTATCCTTGTGGTGATATTGATGAGTTAGTTTCTCTTTTAAATAAACTTTCTGGCGATCGCCAATTAAGAGAAAAACTAAAAGAAAATGGTCAAAAACGGATGCAAACTTGGTCGCCTCGTGATAATGTAGAAGGTGTGATTAAAGCTATCAATATAGTTAATAGTAAGAAGTGAAAAAAATAGTTTTATTAAGTGTTACTTTTCTTGGTAGTATTTTTTTTAATTTAGGGGTAAATGCCCAATCTAAAATTTATAATCCTATTCCGATTGTTGAAAATCAAGAAATATCAGACTCTTTAAGTGAAAATGATATTCCCACCGGAGAAGGAGGGTTTGCCAGAGATTATATTATTAATTTAAAAAAAGGTGATCAAGTGGCGATCGATTTAAATTCAGATGAATTTGACGCTATTTTAACCTTAATGTTTAGTGATGGTTCAACTATTGGCGAAAATGATGATGGTAATGAAGGCAATACGAATGCTTTAATTTTTACTCGCATTAACCAAAGTGGAAAATATATTATCAGAGTAAGGGCTTTTGGTCAAACGGGTAGCGGCAATTATAAATTAAAAGTAAGTCGTTTGAAACCCATAGATAATAAATAAATAATTGATGATCAAAAAATCATTTTTGAAATTATTACTGTCTTAATTAATTGATTACCACAATAGGCAGGATGGCTTTTCTATAAATATATGGCGATCGCTATCAAGAAACATCATAAGGATTGATTTTCAGAGGCTGAAAGGGATAAATTTAAGTGTAAAA
>CAZWLZ010000493.1:0-1993 GCA_964634505.1 uncultured bacterium
CTCAAGGTTTAGAGAGTTTGGCTACGGCAAAAATTCCTCAAATTTTACTTTCTTTAGAGCCTGTGGCAGCTGCCAATACTTTAACTAAATTTTTCAATAAAAGTCAATTATCTCAATTAATTGAAATTTTACAAGCAGGTTAATTCCCCTATGGTAAATGAATATTTTAATGATTAATACTTAATAAAGTAATGATTCCTTTAGTACAAAATTTTTTGCAAAAATTTCAATTTTATTTAACCCCTTTTTATGGGGTTATGGCTTGGTTATTTTGTGCCATGATTATTTCTAGTTTAATATTGGCGATCGCCGATGTGATTAAAAAAGCAAAAAAAATGCACCAAATACCTTGTAATAATTGTGAATATTTCACTAATAATTATCGCTTAAAATGTACAGTTAAGCCTAATTTAGCAAGTACAGAAATGGCTATTAATTGTTCTGATTATTGTGTAAAAAAAGGGAAATATTTTGAATAATTATTAATAATTAAAATAACTGATGAAAGTAGGAATAGTTGGTTTAGGCTTAATTGGAGGCTCATTAGCATTAGATTTAAAAGAAAAAGGTTTAGAAATAATAGGAGTTTCAAAGCGACAAAGTACTTGTAATCTAGCGATAGCAAAAGGGATTGTTAATGGTGCAAGTATTCATTTTGACATCCTAAAAAATACCGATTTAATCATAATTTGTACTCCTATAAGTTTGATTATTCCTACCCTTAAATCATTAATTCCCTATGTAGATTCGCAAACAGTTATATCTGATGTGGCTTCGGTAAAAATGGATATTGTCTATGAAGGCAGTAGTTTGTGGGCTAATTTTATTGGGGGGCATCCTATGGCTGGTAGTTCACAGCAAGGCATTGAAGCGATACAAGCTCATTTATTTAAAAATGCTCCTTATGTGTTAACTCCTATTTCATCTACTTCTGATTTGGCGATCGCCAAAATGTGTGAAATTATTGAATTAATTGAAAGTAAAATCTATATTTGTGAACCTAAAATTCATGATCAAGCAGTAGCTTTAATTTCTCATTTACCAGTAGTAATAAGTGCTAATTTAATTTATACTGCCCTATCAGAAAAGGATAAAAAAGTATTAGAATTAGCCAAAAAATTAGCTAGTTCAGGTTTTAAAGATACCAGTAGAGTAGGCGGAGGTAATCCCGAATTAGGCTTAATGATGGCTAAATATAATCGTCAAAATTTATTATCTTTTTTATATCAATACAGGGAAAATTTAGACTTATTTATTAACGAAATTGAGCAGGAAAATTGGCAAAATTTAGAAGAAATTTTACAACAAACGGCTGTAAGTATCAATGATTTTATTGCTTAGATTGCTTCCCCCTTATTCAAGGGTAGGGCTATTTCATTCTTAAGTAAGACAAATGGGGAGACAGGGAAATGGAGAGAGAGGGGGAAAAATGAAGTAATAGGGGAAAATTTGACAAATTTAGTTTTTTTTTCGACATTAGGAAAATTTTGAGCTATTTCAAAAATTGTCATAACAGTCTTAAAAGCAATTTGATAAACTGCTAATTCTTGGTGATTATTAATTAATTTGTGATATTTTTCAGCCATATATACTTTTGTCATCATTACCCTATCTCCCTATCACCCCTTCTCCCTATAATTATCGCTTTTTCTTTAGAATAAAACAGCCCTGCCTTAATAAGGGTAGGGCTATTTCATTCTTCAGTAAGACAAATGGGGAGACGGGGAAATGGGGAGAGAGGGGGAAAAATGAAGTAATAGGGGAAATTTTGACAAATTTAGTTTTTTTTTCAACATTCAGAAAATTTTGAGCTATTTCAAAAATTGTCATAGCAGTCTCAAAAGCAATTTTATAAACTTCTAATTCTTCGCCATTTTCCTAATTATTGATTTATTTTTAATGTTTTTCAGCCATCTATACTCTTGTCATCATTGCCCCTTTCCCCCTATCACCCTATCACCCTATAATTGCTTTTTCTGTAGAATGAAACAGC
>CAZWLZ010000494.1:0-1970 GCA_964634505.1 uncultured bacterium
GGTTAGGGGAGAGGCTTTTTTGCCTTTGGCTGAGTTTAATCGAATTAATCAGGAAAGGACAATAAATAATGAGCAACTTTTTGCAAATCCTCGTAATGCGGCAGCAGGTACTTTAAGGCAATTAGATCCTAAAATTATTGATCAAAGAAGATTACAATTTTTTGCTTATACTCTCTTTTTTCCTAATATTAATGATGAGCTTATTTCTCAGTGGCAAAGTTTAGAGTTTCTCAAAAAAATAGGTTTTTTAGTTAATCCTTATAGTCAATTTTGTCATAACCTTGAAGAGGTTAATGAGTATTATCAATCTTGGGATGTCAAACGCAAAAGTCTGCCTTATTTAACTGATGGTGTGGTGGTTAAATTTAATTCTTTTTCTTTACAAGAAATTTTGGGTTTTACTAATAAGTTTCCTCGTTGGGCGATCGCCATTAAATATTCGGCAGAAGAAGTCTCAACGGTAATACAAGATATTATCGTAAATGTAGGACGAACTGGAGCGATAACTCCTCTTGCTGTAATGAATCCCGTCTTTTTAGGGGGTACTACAGTTCAAAGGGCAACTTTACATAATAAGCAAAGAATCATTGATTTAGATGTGAGAATCGGTGATATTGTGATCATTCGCAAAGCGGGGGAAATTATACCAGAAGTAGTACGAGTATTACAAGATTGGCGATCGCCAGAGAGTAAAAAGTATCAATTTCCAGAATATTGCCCAGAGTGTCAATCAAAGTTGATTGAAAATGAAAAGGAGGCGGTAATTCGTTGTGTAAATAATTCCTGTAGGGCAATTGTCAAGGGGGGTATCATTCATTGGGCTTCTCGTGATGCTTTAAATATTAAGGGTTTGGGAGAAAGAATAATTACGCTTTTAGTAAGAGATAATTTGGTTAATTCTGTGGCTGATTTATACGATTTGACTGTAGATAAAATAATTAATTTAGATAGAATTGGCGAAAAATCTGCCCTTAAATTAATACAAGAAATTGAAAAAAGTAAGAATCAATCTTATACAAAAGTTTTGTATGGTTTAGGTATTCGTTTTGTGGGAAAGGCGATCGCAAAAATTTTAACTGATAATTATCATAGTATAGAAGAATTAGCAAAAGTAAAAGTAACAGACTTATTAGGAATTTATGGAATAGGGGAAGAAATTGCGGTTTCTGTAGAAGAATGGTTTAAAGTTAGTGATAATCAAAACTTAATAGAAAAGTTAAAAAAAGCAGGTTTACAACTTAGTAATAATCAAATAAAAGAAGGAAATTTAACACAGAAAATATTTGTAATTACTGGCACTTTACCTACTCTCAATAGAAATATTGCACAACAATTAATTGAGGAAAAAGGGGGGAAAGTTAATAATTCAATTTCGGCAAAAACTGATTATTTAGTAGTAGGAGAAAAAGCAGGATCAAAGTTAGCAAAAGCTGAAAAGTTAGGGATAAAACAACTCAATGAAAAGGAATTATTAGAAATTTTAAGGAAATAGATAACCCCATAACCCCCTTAAAAAGGGGAATTTAAGATAAATATATCCCACAAACTCCCTTGAGAAAGGGGAACATCAATTTTTCATGTGGTACAGACATCCTGCCTATGCCACAAAATCCCCCAAAATTCTCCCTTAAAAAGTTAGGATGTTAGGGTGTTGGGGTGTAAATTCCCCCCTTTAAAGGGGGGTTAGGGGGGTAAATCCATATCAATATATAAATTCTTGGAGTTATTTTTTATGTCAAATGAACTTTATTACGGTGATAATTTAGATATTTTACGCAAATATATCGATACTGAATCTGTTGATTTATGTTACATCGATCCGCCTTTTAATTCTAATCGTAATTACAATCAAATTTATACGAATACGGGTAGAGAAGATAAGGCACAAGCTCAAGCCTTTATTGATACTTGGACGTGGGATGATTTTGCTAATAGGGGTTTAGAAGAAATTAAGGATAATTATCATGGTC
>CAZWLZ010000495.1:0-1963 GCA_964634505.1 uncultured bacterium
TAATAAACTTAAATAACAAGAAAATCAAATATTTTGATTTATATGGCGATCGCCAATAAATAACACTTACATAATATGGTGAGCTTTTTTGCTGATCTTATTTGCCAATACAAAAACGACTAAAAATTCGATCTAAAACTGATTCTGTAACCTCTTCTCCTGTAATTTCTCCTAAGGCTTGAATGGCTGATCTTAAGTCGATTGTCCAAAAGTCTAAAGGTAGTTTATTTTTAATAGTTTCTTGTACTTGTATTAAGGCTAATTTACTTCTAGTTAAGGCGGCAGCTTGTCTTTTATTGATAGCAATATCTGTATCTTTGGCGATAATTTGATCCATTTTTATTAATTTTAAAATGGCATTTTCTAAATCATTTATTCCTTTATTTAATGATGCTGATGTTTGCACAACTAAATTTATTTCGCAAGGATAATTAATATTAATTGATGTTAATAAATCCTGTTTATTCATAACTAAAATTAAAGGATATTTGGCGAGGCGATCGTAAATTTCTTGATCTTCTTTCGTCCAACCTTCACTAGCATCGATGGTAAATAAAATTAAATCGGCATTCGTAACCGCTTTTAATGATCTTTCTACCCCTATTTTTTCAACCGTATCCTCTGTGTCTCTAATTCCAGCAGTGTCTAAAACTTGGATAGGAATACCCCCTACAATCAATTGAGATTCTACCACATCACGAGTTGTTCCGGGTAAGTCTGTCACGATCGCCCGATCACTTTGACTCCAAGCATTTAATAAACTAGATTTGCCTACATTTGGGCGCCCCACAATAGCAACTTTTAAACCACTACGCAATAATTCTCCTTTGTCTGCGGTGGCTAAAATTGTTTTAATTTCTGTTAAAGTTTCATTGATATTATTAATAATTTCTTCTTCATTAAGAGGAGGCAAATCATCTTCAAAATCGATTCTCGCTTCTACTTCAGCCAAAATATTAAGTAAAATATCTCTGATTTTACGAATAGGTTGGGCTAGTTTTCCTTGCAATCCAGCTAGGGCTATTTGAGAGGCATAAGGAGATTTTGCCCCCACTATTTCTGCTATACTTTCAGCTTGAGTTAAATCAATTCTACCATTGAGAAAGGCTCGTAATGTAAATTCTCCAGCATTAGCTAATCTCGCCCCATATTCTAAACATAATTCTAAAATTTGTTGCACGGGTATTATACCACCATGACAATGAATTTCAATTACATCTTCACGAGTATAAGATCGAGGTGCTAACATTAGCAATAACAAACCTTCATCTATTATTTTTTTTGTCTGGGGATTTTGAATATAACCATAAATAATTTGATGGCTTTTCCATGGTTGTTTACCAACAGATTGAAAAATTTTTTTAGCTATTTGTAAGGCACTAATGCCGCTTAGTCTGACTATGCCTATACTACCTTGATTAGGAACGATTGCCGAGGCGATCGCCACTATGGTTTCTGATTGAATATATGTCATTTTTTCTTTTTAATAGCCATGAGAAATTAATTAATTATTAACTGATGTTGCCACCAAAACTAACATTTTTCGTTAGTTTGGTTCGAATTTCCTCCTAACCCCCAATTTTGGGGGAATATGAGTTATTTTGCTTCCACACCCCAACAGCCCAAACCCCCAACACTCTAATCCCCCAATAGTGGTTTACGCCCTTTTAAACCAGTCATTAATTGTAAGGCAAAAATTTTCAAAGGATAAACTAAATTCATTAAAATTAATCCGAATCTTCTAATTAAAACAAGAGGTAAAAAATTATTAGAAAAAGTCCTAATTAGTAAATCCGTAAAACCCAAAATCGTCAAATTTTCTTTTTGTCGCCAACTTTCATATAATTTTAAAACTGCCATCTCACCAATATCTTGTTGCTGTAAAATAGCTTTTTCTAAAACTTCCGCTAAAGCCGCTGCATCTCTAATCCCTAGATTTAAACCTTGCCCTCCCACTGGATGA
>CAZWLZ010000496.1:0-1920 GCA_964634505.1 uncultured bacterium
GCCACGCAGTACAAATAGATCTGAATTGTTTCTGACTGCTCTACCGTCGGTTTGATGATTGTTGTAGTTTTCTTCCCAATTATCTTCGCACCATTCCCATACGTTCCCGTGCATGTCGTATAATCCCCATTTATTCGGTTTTTTCTGTCTTACTTGGTGAGTTTGACTATTTGAGTTATTGTTATACCAAGCATATTCTGATAATTGATTGACATTATCCCCAAAAAAATATCTAGTTTTACTTCCTGCCCGACAAGCATATTCCCATTGAGCTTCGCTTGGTAATTTATATTTTTTACCTGTTTGTGCCGATAACTTCTGACAAAATTCTTGGGCATCATTCCAACTCACACACTCAACAGGGTTATTCATCTTGCCACCACCAAAAAAACTCTTAAAATAAGAAGGATTCTTCCCCATAACTGCTTCATATTGAGCTTGAGTAATGGGATACTTGCCCATGAAAAAACCCCGTGCAAAAGTTACTTTATGTATTGGTTGTTCTGTTTCATTCTCATCTGAACCCATCATAAAACTTCCTGCGGGTATGGCAATCATTTCTAAATCAATATTATTCGGTAATTTTTCAATAAAAGATTCATGGCTAGTGGTTTTAACTTCTATCTTCGGAGTCTCTATTTTTGCTTCTTCTTTTAACACAATGGTAGAGGGTTCTGTTTGTGTATTTTGAGGAGTTATTTGTGCTTCTTCTTCTGGGGCGATCGCACGCATTTCCTTTAATTCTTCTACTACTTTCTGTAAACTGCAACCTGTTGGCGAATTAGCCCAGTGTAGTAAGGCGATCGCTCGTTTAGTTTGTGGTTGTTGTGCCGATGGAACTGTACCATAAGGAACATCAAGATAAAAAATTAACTTCTCAAAATCTGCTTCCGTTAACGCCTCAATAATTTTCAGTAATTGTTTTCTATCCATCGATTTGCACGATCATTAATTTCCTTTCAGAATAATAACACAGCTTTGTAAGTTAATATTTTAAGCAACACCATACTCGGTATATTGACGTATTTCAAGAATTTGACAATTTATGATTGTCTGATAAACATCAGGAAAATTTGTTTAATCTTTTTATGAAGTTAGTTGTATTGGGATATGATAAAAATAATAGTAAAATACAAGTATTAAGTTCCTTGCATAGATTGATACAGTTATAAATAAATGTTTGGCTGGAGATAAGATTGATAATGAAATCGGCGATATGATTGGCGAGCGAGGGCTTGGTAATTCTAACTTATTCACCGATGTTCGTTATAATGCGGAATTATCTCGTGACGGATTAGATGAATTAGGTTTACAACGCATTTCCGAAAAAGATCAAATGATGGATTCAGTTAAGCATATTGACAAATTACAAGCAATGGAAAAGGCGATCGCCTTTCTAAAAGTACAAGAAGATCACTTTAAATATTTTTTGAAACAGAAAAATAGTTAATAAATTAATTAACCTTGTCGTATTTTCTTTAAAATGTCAAAAATCTCTTTTCTAGCAAGTAATACACCTGCAATGGCAAACACAATAGAATCATAACTCTTTTTAAAATCTTCACTTTTAGCAATAGGGGTAACGTATAGATGTTGCCCTGCACTAACTCCCAATACTTTATGATCTAAATGGTACACAAAAAGTCCATCTTCTAATTGTTTAACTAAAGTGGCATTATCAAAATCATCCCACGATGTTTCTATTTCTCGGAATAATAGTTGATTTTGGAGATATTCTTGTTTTTTACTTTCAAAAATCTGTTTTAATTGCTGAAAATTACTAATTTGTATGTTAAGTTTTTGCCAATCGTTATTAATGGTTCTTTGATTCCTAATATCAGGTAAATCAAAATGTCCATTTAAAATTTGGCGTTGCTTAATTAGAGTATGATGAAGATATTAACACGATTGTAAAACAAA
>CAZWLZ010000497.1:0-1919 GCA_964634505.1 uncultured bacterium
GCCTAAGTCCATGCTACATAAAGTATAGCTTACACAAATGATTATCTAGTTGTGTCTATATGAATTTTCATTTTAATTATTAACTTGACTCAGGTTTTTGTGCTATGTGAACTCCGCTGACAATTGAATGAAATAGATTAATTAAGTGGAGTAATGGTTGTAAAATGTGAAGTACACGTGGGAGCTCCCCTACCCCCTGAGTACGGTAATTTTTCAAGTTCCAATACTACAGGTTTCTCAGAAGTAGCATTCATTATTTTAGTAGTATCATCCTTAGAAAGTTTGTATTCTTGCATACCTCTGGAAGTAGATAAATTGTAATACGATATTTCCCCATTAGCTATGCACCCAATCCCGATTGCTTTATCTCGAACGAACGAATTACCGCTCTGGCTATTTATGTAATTTAATATATTTGTGTTTTCGGTTTTTTTGATATTAAAGAATACATAATCATATTGTTGACAATTTTCTAAACAAAATGCTTCGTTTTTCGCCGATATTGTAGGATATCCTTCTACTTGAACAGTTCCGTATTCTCCACTATCACCGAATGTACCCTTAGTTAGGGTGACTGTCTCAACTTCTTGCTGTTGTGAAGTTTGTTCTTTATCATCTACGATCTTATCGACTGTTTCACTTTGTGATGATACCGATTGGGGTGATGTGGTGCTTTGTTCAGATTTTTTACTTTGTTCGTTATACACGTAATAGCCTGCAAAACCAAATAAGCCGATTATTACGACAATTAATAGTCCTGCTACAAAAGTAAATCCTTGATTGTTTAATTTTTTCATACGTTTATCTCGTTTATTTTGATTATAATTTAATTTCAGTATAGACAAAGACTTAGGAAATTGAAATAGGCGCGATTATTATTGCTGTATGTCTTGTTCGAGGGCGGCACGAACGCCCCAATATGCTGGCTTAGGTTGATACTGTTTATCGAACATAAGTGGTCTTGGGTCTTTTAAGCCGATATGGTTATACCAAGTTTCGGCATCGGTTATGCCAAGAAATGAAAATTGTTCGCATGCTTTAGCCTCTATACAAGCTCGGACCATTTCATAATAAATATTTTCTTGGATACGATTTTTGTCATCGCCACTTGCTTTGACGTCATTCATATTAATATCAAATTCGGTTACATAAACCTTAATACCTAGATCCGCAAAGCGATCCATATTGGTGACAACTTCTTGTTTTTGTGGTGGATGCACACCGTCAATATGCATTTGCATGCCAATTCCGTCTATAGGAACACCTCGAGCTAATGCGTCTTTAGTGTAGTCATACATATTGTTTGACGTTTCGTTGATGGCTTCGTTATTAAAGTCGTTTAGTAATAATTCACTATTTGGATCCGCCTCGCGGGCCCATCGAAATGCGTAATCGATATATTCCGTACCTCCGCCTGTATTATCAGCCCACCAATCATGTAAACCATACAGATGTTGCTTGCGTGTAAACGCTTCATTGACTACGGTCCATTGAGCGATTCTTCCCCCATAGCGATTACCAACCGTTAATATATGCTCTCGAATTAGATCATAGAGTTGTTGCTGGGAGTAATTGCCGTCTTTTAGCCATTCCGGAAGCCACTTTTCCTCGCCCCATAAATAATGATGGGCTTCGATTTTCATGCCGTTGGTCTCAGCAAAACCCACGACTTCATCCATTCCCTCCCAGTTATAGGTGGTCGGGCTGGGACGTAAACCACCGTCCGTAAAATACCAGTTTGGCGTGTTATCAGCTAAAGCCACATTAAACTGCGAGGTTAATATATCGGTATACGGTTTATCATTCAAATGATTGCGAATTGCGTGATTGCCCAATAAAATCCCTCTTTCCCCTGCAAGCTCTTTAAGACTTGGCGAGGGAAGACTTGGAGTGCTGGGACGACTATTGACAGTCATTAT
>CAZWLZ010000498.1:0-1910 GCA_964634505.1 uncultured bacterium
ATGGCCATAGTAGTATGTAGTGCTTCCTTGACCATCATGACGTAAAAATAAAGTATGTCCAGTTTCATGGGTAATCGTTTCGGCTGCTGAATATTCTCCTTTATTAAAAATTAAAGCAACTTCATCGGTTGACCAATTAAAACTACCTAAATAAGCTGTGCCTCCTCCTCCTGCATTAAGTATATTGGTTCCTGTTTGTAGATTATAGTTATCGGTGGAAACTACTCTAATGCCCCATCTAGTGTCTGTATTGCCACTTCTTATTAAATCTTGAACATTTGGTTCTTGAGTGGTAACATTAACATTAAAGGGAGCAAAATCTTCTGCCACACGAGTCCAAATATTAATTATTTCTTGTAATTCTGCGTTACTAAAATTATTATAATCACCATCTCTACTATAAGGCCTAAGATTTAAAGCTCCGCCATTTTGCCAAGCACTTTGGCTCATATTGTGACCATTAAAGTCAATATAAATAGTATGATTTGCTTGAGGATTACTATTTAATTTAAAAGCATTATTTAAGCTAACTGTAGATAGTACAATTGGTTCGGCGTTGGCATTTAAAGATTCAAGACTTATCAGGGGATACCATTCTGATTCTTCATCTTCTTCTTTATAAGCTGATTTTAATGCGTCATAGTCATATTTTATTTTACGGGATTCTAAATATCGTAAGTTTTCGTCAAAATGATTAATTTCATTAATATATTCGGTCATTTCACTCCTCCTAATTTTTTAATTTTTGCCTCAAAACTACATTGAGTTTGTGCAACTTGTTTATGTTTTTTATTGTCTTTTTTTTTACTATATGAGTATATATACTTATTAAAATCAAATAACCAAACTATAATATAACAATGTGGTAAAAAAACATACCTTATGAGGAATTAGTTTTTATGTTGGTTATAGTGGTTATTTTTTGCTAATTTAATTTGCTGATTTTACTGGTTGTAGAAGACTAATTAATGTTCCATCGGGTGTTTTTAAGGCGGCTACTTTGCCAAAAGAAGGTTCTCTTATTCTACCTTCAAGGGATGCACCAAGAGATTCTAACTTGGCGATCGCCACATAAATATCATCAACGTGAAAACTGAGAATAGGAGAAGACCCCGATTGACCATTTTGTTCGGCGGCATGAAGTGCTAAAGTAGTACCATCTGCATCTAATTCAGCCCAACCTGGACTAGACATTTTTACTTGTAAACCTAAACCTTCACTATAAAATTTAATTGCTTTAGGAATATCTTGAACCATTAGCATAATATGTTTAAATTTTGCTGTCATTTTTAGCTCTTTTTTTGTTAACTTTTGTTACATTACCACAAATTTAATTATTATTTAATAATTGAAAACTAATTTTTGATTTATCAAATAAAAAAAGGCCTTCTGGAAAATCGGATTTTTCTCTCGCAAAGGCACAAAGGGAAGAGTATTTTGATTTTCCTGTCTCCATTTTTTAGCAATTTTTTTTAGAGATACGGACGAGCTAAAAAATAACTAGCGATAGTTTTGGCATCAACATTATCCCCATTGATAATGGCGTTTTCTAATTCTTTAGGAGTCATTAAAATAACTTCTATATCTTCATCTTCATCTTGTTTGGGGGGTTGAGTTAATTTTTCTAAATCTTGGGCTAAAAATGCGTAAATATACTCATCAGAATAACCCGGTGCTAAGGGAAATTTGCCTAAATCTTGCCACTTTTTTGCTCTATAACCTGTTTCTTCTTCCACTTCTCTTTGAATGGTAAGGGCTGGATTTTCATTTTTTTCAATGGTGCCAGCAGGAAATTCTAATAATCTACCTTTCATCGCAAAACGATATTGACGCACTAAAACCAATTTACCATCATTAGTTACTGGTACAGCTAACGCCCCCCCCGGATGTATTACACATTCCCACTCACC
>CAZWLZ010000499.1:0-1897 GCA_964634505.1 uncultured bacterium
CCAGCTACAGGGGGGATGATTAGTTGCCACAAGTTCAATGATTCTAACGGCAATGGTTTAATTTCTCTCTTATTTAGTTACTACTAAAATCCCCATTATACCACCAAATAAGGGATAATGGACAGCTTTTTTAAAACCTGCTGTTTTGGCTAATTCTACTTGGCGATCGCCATTAGGAAACCGCTCTAAACTAGGACTAATATAAGCATATTCATTTTTTACGCCTAAGTTAAGTGCTGATGTTACTACAATATTTTCTAAATACCACTGTTGAAAATTTTTTACTATTTGGTTATCGGGTTGATGAAAATCAAGCATAGATGCTTTGGCATTCGGTTTTAAAACTCGATGTAATTCTTTTAAACACAAAGGTATATCTACCACATTTCTTAAACCATAACCCATAGTGGCACAATCAAAAAAACTATCCTCAAAGGGTAAATTTAAAACGTCTGCTTCTACCCAATCAATAATACTATGATTTTTATTTTTACTCTTTTGTTTGGCGATCGCCAAAAGTTCAGCCGAAAAATCAACCCCTATAACCTTCCCATGAGTAACTTTATTAGCTAACAGAAAAGTTAAATCGCCACTACCACAACATAGATCTAAAGCAATACTATCGGAAAAAGGTTCACACCATTTAACAGCCATCAACTTCCAAATCTTATGAATACCAAAACTTAACCTTTCATTCATTTGATCATAAACAGGGGCGATGTTATTAAAAATTTCCTGAATTTCTTGGGAAGAAGGTTTTTTCTCTGTCATCTTAGTTTAGGTAATGAGTAATGGGGAATAGGGAAAGGAGAATAGGGAAAGGAGAATAGGGAATGAGTAAGAGCTAAGAGGAAATGGGTGTTAAATATTACAAAAAATGCTTTTTCTCCTCTTAAACTTTGTGCCTTTACGAGACAAAATAATTATTTGTTTTTATTTTGAGCATCAAAATCGGGGACAATATCAGGTTTTTTTACATCTTCCCAACCCGTAGGCCTTTTTGAGTTATACCAAGCAAAAGAGCCAATAGCAACAGCCGCAATAAAACCAACTACATACACAAGAACGAAATAAGTAGGAAAATTACCTACAGTCGCCAAAAATTGAGAACATATCATCATCATAAATACCTATAAACAACAAAAATTTATTTTATTGAGAAAATTACTTAAAAAATTTATAAATCCTTAATCATAAGATGATCAACAAAAAATGACAAATAAAATTGTCTTACTTCATTGTTAATTGTCTCTTGTCAATTGTCAATTAATCTACAGCCTCATAATCTCCTGTTATGGTTTCATCTTCATCATAATCAAAATCATAATCAGTAGAATCATTAGAGATTTGACTTAAACCGCTCAAGATTTCCTCTTCAATCGTTTTAAAATCGTCATCTTCCACTTCAATAGGTTCAAAGATGGTTTTATCTTGCCTACCGAGATCAGATGTGACGGTAGCATCTTTATTATAGTTATAAGCGGATACACCTACTTGAATAATTGTCTTCTTGAAATCTTCCATCATAAGTTCCACAGTTGCAATCTTAACCGTTGAATCTTCCATGGCCATTTCAATTTTTTGTCTTTTTGATTTTATTTCTTGTTGTAAATTATGACTAACAGAATTAGGGTCTTTTTCTAAAGCTAATTCATAACTATAAATTAAATTATCTATTTGTTTTCTAATTTCGAGTAAATCTATTTTACGATGATCAACAGCCGCAAATTTTTCAGCTTCACCTCGCATTTTTTCAATTTCTAGCGAACTTAAAGCACCCGTATTACTAATGGTAATACTTTGTTCAACTCCTGTACCCTTATCCGTAGCCGCTACTTTTAAAATACCGTCAACATTAATTTCAAAAGAAACCTCAATTTGAGGCACTCCTCTTGGT
>CAZWLZ010000500.1:0-1876 GCA_964634505.1 uncultured bacterium
ACAATCATAATTTTATCTAATTTAGTCATACTTTTTCCTATTTTTTCTTAATTTTATATTTATAGTTTTAGCCCTCTAACCGCCTTAAAAAGGGGGAAGCAGCCAATTTTTAAAATTTATTTACTATTACCTACTAGCTAATATAATTTATTCATTTTGAATAACTGATGTTACGCATTATCCGTATTTTCGTCAAATTTTGTAGCAATAGAAATCAGTCTTCCCCAGAATTGGGGGTTGGGGGCGAAAACAGTGAGTAGGATTTTAGTTAATTAAATCAAAAAAACTATCTTCTAAATCATAGCCAAAAATTTGTGCCATTGATTTTAAGCGTGAATTTCCCGTAATTCCTTGGGTTTTTAACCAAGTATTCAACAAAAAAACTTTTTGCATAATAAAAATATCTAAGGCTTCTTGATTATATTGAATGCCCTCATTTCGTTTAAATTGATGTGGCACGAGCATTGCTACATAACGAGGTAATTCCCCTTCTTTCCAATCTAATAAAAAAGGTAACCAATTATAACGGACATCTAAAGCAATAAACCACAGTCTTATTTCAGCAATTTCTGATAATTCTCTCGGATCAGTTTCTGCTCTGCTATAATTTATTTCAAATTTTATTTGTTGTTCACTTTCTATAATTTTATTCTCTTTTATCAACTCTTCAATGATGGTTACAACAGGAGATAAATCTAAATTTTCTATTTGGCGATCGCCAATCTTGATTAAAATAGTCATTATGAATTTTTATTGAAAAAGTTTTTAATAAAGAATATAGCAAAAAATTGAATACTTAGGATAACTTGATCCCCCTAACCCCCTTTTTAAGGGGGAAAGTCAGCAAAATATAATATCCTAATCAACTTATTTTCTGCTGTAAGATATTGTTAGTAAGATTAGAGGTTAAGAGTCTTTTAACACATCAATTAAAACCTGTCCAATTTCTTTACAACCTAATAAAGTCATACCTTCGGACATAATATCACCTGTACGATAACCCATTTCTAACACTTTTAAAACTGCCTCCTCAATTTTAGTGGCAGCTTCACCCTCATCTAAGCCATAACGCAACATCATCGCCGTACTTAAAATCTGAGCCAGAGGATTCGCTTTATTTTGCCCTGCAATATCAGGTGCGGAGCCGTGTACAGGTTCAAATAAACCGGGTCGATTTGCCCCTAAACTAGCTGATGGTAGCATTCCAATACTGCCAGTTAACATGGCTGCCGCATCAGAAAGAATATCCCCAAATAAATTACCAGTAACAATGGTGTCAAATTGTTTGGGATTTTTTACCAATTGCATAGCCGCATTATCCACATACAAATGACTTAATTCTATGTCAGGATAATCTTCCGACATTAAAATTAGGCGATCGCGCCATAACTGAGACACATCTAAAACATTAGCCTTATCCACTGAACATAATCTACCCTTACGTTTATGGGCAATTTCAAAGGCAACTTTAGCAATACGATCAATTTCTCCTTCTGTATAGGCCATCGTATTTACTCCTCTTTTTTCCCCTGTTTCTGTGGTAAAAATTCCTTTAGGTTGGCCAAAATAAATCCCACCTGTTAACTCCCGCACTACCATAATATCAACCCCTTCAACTACCTCTTTTTTAAGGCTAGAAGCGTCAATTAACTGGGGTAAAATAGTAGCTGGACGTAAATTAGCAAATAAACCTAACCCTGCTCTAATGGCTAATAAACCCGTTTCTGGGCGTTTTTCTCTAGGTAAATTATCCCATTTATAACCCCCGATGGCGGCCAATAAAACCGCATCACTATTAAGGCATTTATCAAGGGTTTCTTGGGGTAATGGCTCATTAGTAGCATCGATGGCCGCACCACCAATTAAGGCTTCTTGG
>CAZWLZ010000501.1:0-1866 GCA_964634505.1 uncultured bacterium
GTGGGAAGATTAACAAAATTGGAATTAAAACTAATCCTATTTTCAATACTTGAATTAATTGCATTAATACGAACGCCGGCGATCGGTTCAAACCAAACTAAAGGAAAATCTTGATCAGAAGGTTCATTTTGTGCATTTTCAGTAGTAGGAGTATCCCCAAAATGATAGGTCATGCCAAAATCATAAATTCCTTGCTCAAAAGTTAAGCTAGATTCGATAGAAGTCTGAAGCAGTCGATTAGATTGCTTAATTCCCCCTCCTCGCAAACTTACATAATAACCATCAAAAAATAACCCAAAATTTCCTTTCCACGCTTCAAACCGTCCACTAGCGGTAAAACTAAGAAGATCGAGGGTTTCTCCTAAACTTAAGTGATAATCAACGGTTCTTCCTCTTACTGTTACATTGCCATAGGTAGAGAGGGGTATAGTAGCATAAGGTTGTAGTTTAAATATCCATCGATCGCCATTTTCTTCTTTTTCCGTTGGGGTTTCTTCTAGCTCAAATTCTGAAGGTTGAGTATTTTCTTGAGTGATTATTATATTCTCGGCAGTAAAATTACTAAAATCAATATTTTCCGTTTCTAAGCTAGATTCTTTAAATATTGTTTCTGTTTCGTTAATATTCTCAATTTTGATATTTTCTAGGCTAGATAAATCATTAGGCTTCGGATTGCCGTAACTATAAGGCATGGATAAAAAAGTTATGCCACTGAGTATAAAACCTTGAAGGATTTTATCAAAAAACAATTTTCTTGGCTTTACTTCAGACACTAATAAAAATTTCATAAGTTTGATCAAATTATTTTAATTAATTAACAATATAATAAATGCAATATCTAAATTTGTTTATTTTATAAGCTGATGTTATGCAACTAAAACCTGATACCATTCCCCAATACTCTAACACCTTAACACCCTGTATATGATATGCCTTTAGTCAGTCAAAATGAATTAATCCAAATGGCGATCGCCAAAAAAGTAATCAGTTTTCCCACCGATACAGTACCAGCTTTAGCGGTATTACCTCAATACAGTGCCTTAATTTTTAAATTGAAAAAACGTCCCCAAGATAAGCCTTTAATCTTAATGACAGCAGAAATAGAGCAATTCTGGCAATATGTAGAAGGCACGGAAGCAGAATTAAAAATATGGCAAAAAATGGCGGAAAAATATTTACCAGGTGCGTTAACTTTAGTCTTACCCACTTCAAAAAAAATACCACCAGAATTAAATCCCAATCAAAATACCATTGGTTTAAGAGTACCAAATCACCCTATAGCTAGAGAAATTTTAGCTCAAACTGGGTCTTTAGCAACTACAAGTGCTAATATTTCAGGAGAATTGCCTTTAACATCTATGATGGAAATCTCCCAAACTTTTACCGAAGTATTTACTTTAAATAGTGAAGAGAAAAAAGAGATTAGTACCCCTTCCACTGTGATTAAATGGACAGGGAAAAACTGGGAAATATTACGTCAAGGTTTAATTAAAATATAGCTAGTAATTATCTAAACTTTAAATTAATTTGGTCAAGAATCGCATATTTAGGATAATTTGAGTCCCCTAACCCCTTAATAAAAGCAAAAAATAGAAGTAAAAGAAAAAATCCCCTGATCAAACAATAGGGGATTTATCATTAAAAACAATAAATGAAAAAGATTTGAGTTTATTTTATTTTTTTCTACTTACACCAAACAAAGAAACACCCGCTAAGATAAGTCCAGCAACAGTACTACCTTCTGGTATTTCTTGATTTCCTAAATCGCCATATAAATAGCCTGAATTATTTCCAGAATCACCGACAATAATAGAATCCCCATTAGCACCAACAGAGTTTCCAAAAGTATCGTTAAGATTACCATTA
>CAZWLZ010000502.1:0-1858 GCA_964634505.1 uncultured bacterium
GCACGATTACCTCTATAAGTACGGTCTGGATAACCAACTATACAACCGTAACGCTCAACTAAACTTCTTAAGGCTTCATAAGCCCAATCGGTAGGAGATACATCTCTTAATTGAGAAACACTTGTTACTTGATCTTTACGAGTTTTATTCTCTTTGGTGTAACTATCTAATTGATTTAAAATTTCTGTTTGTTGATCAGATACTTCTTGATTAGTGAAATATTGGTCAGTTTCTGGTTGAGCTTGGGCTTGTGGAGAAACTAATGCTACTGATAATAATACAGCAGGAGTTGTTAATAATGATTTCCAAAAGATTTTTGACATTTGTTGTTTTCCTCACACCTTATAATTTTGATACAACTAGAATTAATCTAGTCTTAACTTGCAAATCATACTATCAGATTTTTTTTACAAATGTAAAGGTAAATTCATAAATTCATGACATTATCATTAAAATAAGACAAAAATAAAGCCCCTTAGAAGTTAAAATACTTAAAATAAATCTAAATATAAATCTTCTAAAGAGCCTTTTTGAAAGGGTTTTACCTTGTTAAAACTTTATACAGTAAACAGTTTAACTGCCAAATGAAACTTTTAGTTTACAATTAACCAATTAATTTTAAGATTGAAAATAATTGATTATTGAAAGGCTTAAAGTATAGCCTTGGAACACAGCTAACTGACTTAAACTATTTTAATCAATTTAACTAAAGGAAAACCCACACTTGTACTATTACTATCTATCATGGGCATCACCTCCTTCGTCCCTAAATGGTTTTTATTGTTGTTTATAAAAAATACTATATCATACTTTTGTTATTTTGACAATTTTCTAAAAAGTTTTCTAGGGAATTAAGACAATTTGCAAAGTTAAGATGAAGATAGGAAGCATAAACATTATTTATTTGCCAACCTTGATAAGTGGCATTTTCTTGATAAAGACTTTTTAATTTTATTAAGGGTTTTTCGGGTAAGGTTGAGGTTACAGAACGATGAAATTCATGTCCCCAAAAGATGGTATTTTTGTGACTAAAACAATTATCTTCTAAGGTTAATATTTCTCTATATCCTAGGGTCAATTTTTTTTCCCATAATTGTTGTAGTTGGTATTATGCCGATCATTTCATGGCTTTTTTGCTCAAAATCGATTATTTTTTCTGATAAGTACATTAAACCGCCACATTCTGCATAAGTGGGGATTCCTTTTTTGATGGTTTGTCTTACTGCTTTAATGGCGTTTTGATTATTGTTTAATTCTTGGGCAAATATTTCCGGGAATCCTCCTCCAAAATATAATCCTTGAATATTTGCTGGTAATTTTTCATCTGTTAAGGGACTCCAAAAAATTATTTCTACTCCCATTTTGGTTAAAAGATCAAAGTTATCTTGATAGTAAAAATTAAAGGCTTTATCTTTGGCGATCGCCAATCTAATTTTTGTTTGGGGTAAATTTTCTTGATTAACAATTGATTCAGAGTCGCTAATTTTATGTTGATTCGTTTCTAAGTAGGGTAATAATTTTTCCCAGTTAAAACTTTTTTCGGCTTTGGCTGCTAATTGTTGAAAAATTGTTGAGATGTTTTGAATTTCTGTAGTGGGTATTAAGCCTAAATGTCGATCTTGTAGTGTGATGGTTTCCTCTCGATAAAATATGCCAAATATTTTTATCTTTAAAGGTTGTAACGCATTTTTTAATAATTCTAAATGGCGATCGCTTCCTACTTTATTTAAAATTACCCCGATTACTTTTATTTCTGAATCTAAATTTTGATACCCTTTGGCGATCGCCGCCACTGAACCACTAAGTTTACTACAGTCAATAACTAAAATGACAGAAATCTGCAGTATTTTGGCGATAT
>CAZWLZ010000503.1:0-1855 GCA_964634505.1 uncultured bacterium
ATTGACACTCACCCGCTAAATGCTATCGCATTGTAACGGGCGATTCTTACTTCATGGACACTTAACTAGACTAAGCAATTTACCTTGATTAATCCCCGTCAGTACGTCTCTGTAAGCATTTTTATTCACGGTATGCCCTACCGCTACTATTCCCCTATTTCTTATTACTTCTGCACTTACTACATCTCTGTGTGCTATATAACCACAATACTGACAATTATGCATTCTCTGGCTTAATTTCTTTTTGCCCGTATGATTCCCACAGTTTGAGCATTCTTGAGATGTCCCATTTTTGTCAACTTTTAAATAATATTTACTTCTTTTCCATGCTACAAACGGTAATATTTCATTAATGAATGAACCTATACCTGAATCTAACGATTGTTTTCTTACAATCCCCCGACTCCATGAATTAAAGTTTATATCCTCAACAAAAATATTATCTGTTTTATCACACAGTGAATTAGCTAATTTAAAATGCCAATCACGGCGAGTATTGCTTATCTTTTCGTGTAGTAAGGCTATTTTCTTTTGGAGTTTTAACCAAGCGTTTGATCCTTTTATTTTGTGTTTAAAACGTCTTTGTAGCAATTTCAGCTTACTCAATTCTCTCAACAAAAACTTAGGTGATTTGATTAATTCTCCTCTATCTGTAGCCACGAATGATTCAATCCCTGCATCTATTCCTAAACTTACTTTGCCTACTGGTGCCTCTGGACATGATTCATTACTCTGAAAAATAAGCATTAAATAAAAACCAGAAGCCTTCTTGACAATCCTAGCTTGTTTTACCTCAAAGCCCGTTGGGTATTCCCTAGATTGTTTTATATTTAACCAACCTAATTGTGGCAATTTTACCTTCCCTTTTTCCAAACAATTTTTGAGCATAGCTGGGAAAACAAAACTCTTCATTGATTTTTTGAATCTAGGGAAGCCATAACTTTTAGCTTTCATATCAGAAAAGGCTTTGTCTAATGTTTTTAAGGTTTGCTGTAATACCTGAGCATTGACGGATTTTAAATTAGGATTAGTCTTCTTAGCAATGGTTAATTGTTTAGCTTGATTATTGTAATTAGGATAAGGTGCATCCGCTGGGATTATATATTCAGAATAAATTGAACAACTATTAACAGGAGATTTACGGCTTCTTAACCAATGTTTACGTTCAGATAAAGCAAAATTATAAACACAACGACACACCTCTAAAATTCTTTCGACTTCTTGAGTTTGCCGTTTATTTAGTTTTAGCTTGTACTGATACGTTAAGGTAATCACTTGTCTAACAGTTAATTATTTGTTACTATCTAATTATAAACTTAATGCTGTAAAATGTCAACTAATTATAATAAAGGTTTTAGGTCAGTCTATAGACTTACTGCTCATGTAGTTTTGGTCACAAAATATCGTAAAAAAGCAATTTCGGAAAAAGTGTTAACAAGGTTAAAAGAAATCTTCACAGATACATTAATTAAGTGGGAATGTACTTTAATTGAATTTAATGGGGAGTCAGATTATGTGCATCTACTTATTGACTACAAGCCTGATATATCTTTATCAAAATTAATTGCTAATTTAAAAACCGTGAGTAGTCGTTTGATTAGGCGAGATTTTCCTGAATTAGCAAGTAAATATTTCTACAATAAACCTCATTTTTGGACAGGTGCTTATTTTGTGGCAAGTTGTGGCGGTGTTACGGTTGCTCAATTAAAAAAATATGTGGAGAATCAAAAAACTCCTTAAGAATAAGGAATTAAAATGTTTTATTGGCGGGTCAAAATTCATCACCCGTTAATTTCAGTGGGACTTTTTTTTGTTGAGAAATATAACGGGTGTCCTCTTTTGACATTTCAGATAG
>CAZWLZ010000504.1:0-390 GCA_964634505.1 uncultured bacterium
TATTGTGGGATGGGCTTCCTAGCCCGTCCTTTCTTAAAATTAATGCTTCTAGCCTGTCCTTTCTTAAAATTGTTCACAGGCAGGATGCCTGTGCCACGGGTTAACAATCTAAACTAAAACCAACCACCACAACCCCTATTTACTCATCTCCTCTTTAATTCTACTAATTAATTGCTGTGCTTTTTGATAATCAGCCTGATTCCCCTGCTGGCGAAATAATTCTGCAGCTTTTTCGGCATCAGCAAAAGCTTTTTGAAATTCTCCTTGTAAAGCGTAAGCAATTCCCCGATTGTGCCAAGCTGGGGTAAGGTTAGGGTCAATATTAATGGCTTGGGTGTAATCGACAATCGCCTTTTCGTATTCTTGTAACTTAGTATAAACGAATCCTCG
>CAZWLZ010000504.1:490-1843 GCA_964634505.1 uncultured bacterium
ATTGTTATACGCTTCAGCATAGTTCTGATCAATTTTAATGGCTTGAGTATAATCGATGATCGCCTTTTGGTATTCTTGTAACTTAGTATAGACGAATCCTCGATTGTTATACGCTTCAGCATAGTTCTGATCAATTTTAATGGCTTGAGTATAATCGTCGATCGCCTTTTCGTATTCTTTTAACTCTTGATAGAGATTTCCCCGATTGTAGTAAGCATAAGCATATTTATTATCAATATTAATAGCTTGGGTGTAATCGGCGATCGCTTTTTCGTATTCTTTTAACTCTTTATAGACAATTCCTCGATTGTAGTAAGCATATGCATCGTTATCATCAATATCAATGGCTTGGTTATAATCGGCGATCGCATTTTGGTATTCTTTTAACTTAGCATAGACATTTCCCCGATTGTTGTAAGCTTTAGAATATTTAGAATCAATATTAATGGCTTGGTTATAATCAACGATGGCCTTTTGGTATTCTTTTAACTCTTGATAGACAATTCCGCGATTGTTGTAAGCACCTGCAAAATTATTATCAATATTAATAGCTTGGGTGAAATCGGTAATGGCCTTTTGGTATTCTTTTAACTCTTGATAGACATTTCCCCGATTGATGTAAAAAGCGGCACGAGGAGCTAAATTAATCGCTTTATCAATGGCAGTTAAGGCTTCTGGATAATGTTTTAATTGTGATAAAACCCCATATTTCTCATTATAAAGATTAGGATTTTTGTCATCAAGACTAATAGCCTTATCAATAGAAGTTAAAGCTAATTTCCATTTTTTCAAATAACGATAAACTATGCTTTGCTGACTCCAACCAGCAGCAAAATCTGGTTTAGCTTGGGTGGCTTGTTGTAAAGCAGTTATGGCTTCTTGTAAGGCAACGGTTGTAGCTTTTTGATCCTTGTCACTATCAAGGCTACTATCCCCTAAAGCTAAACCTTTACCATAGTAAGCTAAATGGATAAAGTCTGGTTTTTGTTTAATTGCCTCATCAAAAGCAGTTATTGCTTCCTCATAACGCCTTAAACGATATAATTGATTACCTCGATACATCCAATCTTCAGCAGTGGTTTTCTCGCTCCCAAAATCAAACTTTAAAATTGTTTCAGCAAGAGTTTGTAAGTCATTTTCGGATAGAGGTTTAGGCTTTTCAGTGCTTACTTGTTGAGGTTTTACTTTTAAACGATCAGTCATACCTAAAAAAGTGCTAATGGGAATACCTAAACTATTACCAATTAACTCATCATTGCTATCTCGTCCTGATTCATCTAATTTAACGCTAGATTCACCCCTACCATGAATACCAATAACTCTACCTTCTATATCTAATACCGCACCGCCACT
>CAZWLZ010000505.1:0-1832 GCA_964634505.1 uncultured bacterium
CAATTTTAGTATTAGCACCGATTTTAACGTCAGCCCCAATCACAGCAAAAGGGCTTACCTCAACAGTAGAATCTAACTCAGCTTTTTTGTCAATAATAGCAGTAGGATGTATCACGATAATTTACAAAACTTTATATCTATTGATTAATCTATCAGAGAAAATAACATTTCGCCTTCTACGGCTACTTGATTATCAACCACACCTTTTCCTTGCATTTTAGCAATGCGATTACGCTTAAAAGATAATAAATCCACCGTTATAATTAATTGATCCCCCGGTATAATTTGACGGCGAAAGCGTACTTTATCAATACCAGCAAAGCCAAAAAATTTGTCTTTCATACCCGGCAATAAAGTTAAAACAATTCCTCCAACTTGTGCCATTGCTTCTAGTTGTAAAACACCTGGCATAATTGGTTTACCCGGTATATGTCCTTGAAAAAATGGTTCATTAATCGTTACATTTTTTAATCCGACAGCTTTTTGAGCTGGAATATAATCAATAATGCGATCAACTAAAGCAAAAGGATAACGATGAGGCAATAATTCTTGTATTTCTTGAATCAGAAATTTAGTTTGATTGATTTGCGTATTTTGTTCCATAAATTCAATTGATTAGTTAGAAACATAAGCATTTAAGTTATTTTTTCAAGAAAAGGTAAATTTTCTTTTCTCATTGTTGATGGTCAACTGTTAATTGTCAACTCTTTTTAATTTGATTTTAATTTTTCATAATCGAGTCAATACACTTCTGGTCAAAATAAATTCCTATTACCGTTTTAAATATTAGATTTTAAAATTGATATGTATTGACAGGATCAAGATTTTTATCAACAAATTTAGACATTTTCAGCCGATTCTGTTATTTCTGGTGATTCTTCTTGGGGTTTGGATTCTTCTTGTTTTAATTCTTGCTGTTGTTTTTGTTGTTCTTCTTTTTTCTTTTCTTTAGCTTTTGCTAGTCTTTCTTCAGCATTTTCCATTATTTCTTGTCTTTTTTCCAAAAATTCTCCAGGATAACTTTCAAAAACTTTTGTTGACAAGGAAATACGTTGTTTTAGTTCATCAATTTCTAAAATAACAACTTTTAAATCTTCTCCTACGGTGAAAATATCGGGTAAAGAAGAAATATGAGTATTACTTATTTGTTTGATATGTAATAATCCCGCTACGCCATCTAAATCGATGAAAACTCCATAAGGTTGAATTTTTACTACTTTACCACTGGCGATCGCCCCTGCTTGTAATCCAGCCATTGCACTTGATCTGGCTAGTTCTCGCTGAGATAAAACTAATTTATTTTGACTGCGTTCAATTTGCAAAATATTAGCACTTAACCATTGATTTACCAAAGATTCAAGATTATCTTTTTTGATCAAATGTGAACGAGGAATAAATGCTCTTAATCCTTCTACTTCACCAATTACACCACCTCTATTAGTGGTAGTAACTAACATTTCAACTATTTTGCCTGACTCCGATAATTCGGTTAAATGATCCCAGGCTTTTTCTACGTGCAGTTGGCGACGGGAAAGAGTTACTTGTCCTTCTGAATTTTGTTCTCTGATAATCAAAAACTCAAATTCTTCCTGAAGAGGTAATACCTCTGCAATATCCTTAAAAGGTTCCCAAGAAGCTTCACTGGTAGGTACAAAACCCGGAGATTTTCCCCCAATATCAACTAAAACTCCATGGGAATCATATTGAAAAACTTTGCCTTTCACTATTTCGCCTTTATTGAAGAGGTAATCATATTTTTCTAAAGCCTTGGCAAAATCGTCCATAGAGAAGGGGGAATTTTTTTCTCAAGACGGGTTAGAATTAGCGGTCAT
>CAZWLZ010000506.1:0-1831 GCA_964634505.1 uncultured bacterium
CAGTTTTACTAGAAAAATTAAATTTAGATAATTTCGTGACACCTTCTACTAATTGACGCACATTAGCACCAAAAAGAGCCTCAATTTCATCAGGAGTAATATCTGTATCTTCTACCACATCATGCAAAAAACCCGCCGCAATCATTTCACTATCACCACCTAAATCTCGTAATAATTCAGCAACAGCTACGGGATGGGCGATATAAGGCTCACCAGATTTACGATATAGTCCTTCATGTAAAGAATAAGCAAATTGGAATGCTCTACAGATTAAATTATTATCAGGATCGTTTTGGTCTCCGATTAAACAATTATTTAACCAATTAGGAATATGTAATTTTTTAATAGGTTTAGATTCTGGAATAATAGTAGTGGTATTCATGATAATTCTTAAAAAAGATGGATAAATTAAGTATAATTAGCTATAATCTTGAGAGATCATATAGGATTTAAAACTTAGTAAAAGTAAATATTCTCTTCGACAAAGAAATCTTTGGATTCTATTTCTTCACCATAAAGATTGCCCTTACTGTTGCTCTTTCACAAATGCAGTATTACAGTTAAGGGATAATATTAGTAACAATTAATATCTTAAATTCTAACTCAATTTAGACTAAATGTTCCCAAAATCACATCAAAAAGAATTGTTAAGTTGGTTAAACTTACTTAAGAATTTTCAAAACATTTTAGACAGTCATAATCAGGATTTTTTTGTGGTGATGCAAGAATGGACAACAATTAAAAATCATTTACAAACAAAAATTATGACTACTAATAGTAGTGATTTAGAGATAAATTATCAATCTTTATTTCAATCTTGGCAGACAGAAACCTATCGCTATATGAGACTTTTAGAAACTGATTTATTATTCTATCAATCAGCAAAACAGTTACAAACTAAAAAAAATCGATATTCTATCCTTAAAAATCGGCTTCAGGAGGGAATAACATTGACAGAAAATGTCTTAAAGGATTAATAATACCTAAGTCAACTATAAAATTATTAGTTATGGTAGGCAACAGGCACAAATACAAAGGGTAAAAAATATTAATTTTAATAATGTCTAGATTAAAATTGATTTTATTTTTATTTTCTTAGATGTATATTTAAGTTAAATATATAGATAATTTTTGAAAGAATTACACCTAATATTTAATATGATTTTCAAGGAAAAATTTATCATATTTAAAGTTAAAAAATCATATTTTTTTTAAATAAAGTTAAAAATTAATTCGAGAATTTCTTGATATTTATTAGTAATAATAATGCCTTTATCAATTAAAGATTCATTAATTTGTTCCAAGGATAATATGCGATTTAAGTGTTGAGGAATTAAATCAGTGATAATTTTTGCTTGACCATTATCCATTGATAATTGAAAATTGTTAAAATCCAGATTATAAATAATAATCGGCTTATTAACATCACTATTTAAGGCTGAAATAAATTGATCTTGATTAATATTAGAAAAGTCACTAATAATAAGTAAAATGATTTTAGTATCTTGATCTTCTCGTAATTTATTTAACCATAACTGCCAATCAATTTTATTAAAATTACTATTACCAAAATTAATAATTATTGATTCCCCTATATTATAATCTTGTAAAAATAAAGCTAATTCTTGACTAATAATACTATCAGCATAATTAAGAATACCAACATTTCCTAGTTGATAAAAATGAGCATAATTAACTCCACAACAGATTTTTTCTGGGATTAAAATTCCAGCTTGAGAGTTACCTAAAATTTTTACTTCTTTTCTTTTTGCTGTTTGAAATAATTTGAGCAAATCTAAGGAAGGTATATTTTCTGTATAAATAATAATTT
>CAZWLZ010000507.1:0-1823 GCA_964634505.1 uncultured bacterium
AAACCCAACAAAACCTTTATTCATTTTGAGTTATATATATAGTACTACCAGATAAAGTTAGGACATTGACCACCCGAAAAAGATCATAAATTTTTAGATTATTTTAATTTAAAAACGTAGTGCTATACTATTGCTATCTAACTAGAAAAAGTCCATTTTAACTGTTTGCAGTATATCAGCAAAAACTATTTAATTAATAATAAACTTCTCATTGTTAATTGTTAAATTATCTCATGTCAAAAAATACAATTATCGATAATCATTATAAAATAACAGCATTATTAACAGAAGATAATCAAAATATTTGTTATGAAGCGATAGACTTACACGATAATAAATTAGTCCATTTAAAAGCCTTTTTTTTAGCAAATGTAGAAGACAAATATTTAATAAAATCACTACAACAAGAAGTAGAATATTTAAAAAAATTAGAACACCCTAAAATACCAAAATATATCGATTGTTTTCAAGGCAAAACCAAACAAGATCAAAATAAATTTTATGTAGTGCAAGAATTACCAGTAGGAGAAACATTACAAAAAAGAATCCAAAAAAAATGGCATCCTAAACAAGAAGAAATCCAAAAAATAGCCATCCAACTATTAAGAATTATCGCCGACTTACAAGTATTTACCCCCGCCATAGTTCACGGAAATATTAAACCAGAAAATATCATTATTGATTCTGAAAATAAACTTTATTTAATTAATTTTGCCATCCTCAGAAAAATATCTAAAGAAGAATTAAACAACGCCAAATTTTATACCTACTCACAAGTAGAAAAAGAAAAAAATACAGGAGTATTAAGTACAGATTTATATTCTTTAGGACAAACTTTATTATTTTTATTAACAGGAGAAACTGATCTTCATTTATTACAATCACAAGAGAAAAAAAAATGGTATCAAGATATAAGAATCGCTACAAATTTTGCACAATGGCTAGAAAAAATGCTAGAAAAAGATGAAAGAAAAAAGTTTAAATCAGCCAGAGAAGCATTAGATATTTTGAGACAAAATACTGTATTGGTATCAAATAAGCCTATTAAACCAGATAAAACAAAAGTTCTTATTGATAAAAAAGATAATAAATTAGTAATTAAAATTCCTCCTGTTTTTTTTAAAACGAAAGAAAGTTTTATCTTAAGTATTTTACCTTTTTTGTTAATAATATTAAGACTAATTGTTTTAATATTTATTTTAATTTCAATGGGGACACTTTTAAAAAATTCTAGTACTTTTAATTTTGCCGATGATTGGCCTAAAATTAAAAACTTTTTATTTTTACTTTTAGAATATTGCTTTTTTGAATTGATGATTAATCTTTTAATTAGAAATTTTTTATTTGCAGGTATCTTTAAAACTTCTCTGGAAATTACTCCCCAATATTGGGGAATTAAACAAAAAATTCTTTTTTGGAAATTCAAAAAAATCAAAAGAAAAACTAAAGATATTGTTTCTATTAAAGTTAAAAAATTTAAGTTTTTTTGGAGTAAAGAAGAATTAACTTTTTTAAATTTTGGGCTTCTTAAAGATCAAGAAAAATTTGGTTTATTTCTCTCAAAAATAGAAAATGAATGGATATTAGCAGAAATTAAATATTTCTTAAGTCATTACAAAATATAATCATTTTAAGATACAATAAAAGGTTGCACTCAAAATATAATAGTTATTATTGATACTGAATATTACAAGGAAAAACAGACAAATGGCTAAAATGTATTATGACCAAGATTCTAATTTAGATTTAATTACTAATAAAACGATCGCCATTATTGGTTACGGCTCTCAAGGACACGCTCATGCTTTAAACTTAAAAGAAAG
>CAZWLZ010000508.1:0-1810 GCA_964634505.1 uncultured bacterium
TTGAAGTTTCAAAGTAATGTAATTTTATTTATTCTAAAATATTTTTATAACCTAACACCCAATACCCAACACCTAAAACCCTATGGAAATTTTTTATCGGGATAATGTCAGAGATTAAGATATAGTAGTTATAAATCAATTTCACCGTTATCAATAACTCGCCAAATTTGGTCAACTTGTTTAACTTTGGCAGGTTTTTTCAGTTTAATGTCTTTTCCCATAATAGCAAGGGGAATATTATGAAAAACGAATAACTTAGTTTGATAGGCAAAATTTAAGGTCATTTTATCGAACAAATATTGAGGATTAGGAAAGAGATAGGCAGAATTGGAGGCTGATTTTTTAATTAAATATTCTCCATTGGGATTAATTTCTAAATCAACAAAATTCAAATTGCCTGTATAAATGTTAGTAATAGTTTTTTGTGATAAAGTAACTTTTTCACTGTCTTTGGTTTCTAAGTCAAATTTTTCGGGATTTTCATTATATAAAATAGTTAATTTTTGATATTTAGGTTCTAATTGGGTTATTCTAGTTTTTAATAATACTATTTCAGATTGTAATTCTTGTAATTGTGATTCTTGTGATTCTAATAAATTGGATAATTCAGGCATATTAGAAGTAATTTTTTCACTATTAGGATTAATGCTAGTCAATGAAGATTCTAATTTAGAAACAGAAATATTTTTAGTTAAAGAAAGAAGCCCTTTTTTTTCTAATAACCATTCGTTACCACTAGGATAAATAGAAATTAAAGCTGGTTGAGTGAGATAAAAATTATCATTGGTTAAATTTTTGTTTTGCTGTAATTCAAATAAATAATTAATACTATCCATTCGATGTATTTTTAATTTCTTTTCGGCGTTGGGTAATAAATAATAATTTTTATTCAAGTTTTCTTCTAATAAAATTACCCAATAATTGCCGTTAACAACTTTTTCTAAAATAATTTGTTTGTTTGTCTTTTTTCTATAACTTTCGGCGGTTAAAGATACTTCTACGGCGTATTCCGTTAAAATTTGTGGTACGTCATTATAAATATCAATGAGTTTTTCTACGGTTAAATCTAACGGTTTAACTTGCTTTGCTTTTAATGCATTGGTAATAATTACAGCTTCTTTTGATTCTAAAATTTGTAATCTTTTTTCAAGATTTTCTACATAGCTAAATATTTTTTCTAAGTCTATATTCTTCATTTTTTAGCTGTATTTTAAATTTAGAGATAGCATTAAGATTAATTTTATCATTTATGAGGTTTATTAATGGCGATCGCCATTAATAAACCATTAATCATTTTACTATACTCTAAAATTGTATGCTAAGTTAATTATGCAGCTATTGATGAATTTTTAAAACTTTTAATACGACTAGGTTTAACATAGACTATTTGATTATGACGTAAATCTAAACGATCAAATTCTTCTCTAGTTAAATGAGCATTAATTTCCCAATTATCAGCTAAGACTAATTCTGCTTGTACTTCTCGACCTAGATGGGTTATTCTTTGAATTGTGGCTTGACTACTAATGCCGTCATCTTCTAATAAAATGTCTAATTCATGGGGTCGTATAAATACCTCAGAGTTAGTGTTTTTAAGATTGGTAGAATCAAATAAGGGTGCATCACTTGGTAGGATGTTAACTTCGCCAATAAATGTCATGACAAAAGGACTTACTGGTTGATCATAAATTTCAGCAGGTGTGCCAATTTGCTCAATTTTACCTTTATTCATAACTACGATTTCATCGGCTACTTCCATGGCTTCCTCTTGATCGTGGGTAACAAATACGCTGGTAATATGAACTTCATC
>CAZWLZ010000509.1:0-1778 GCA_964634505.1 uncultured bacterium
TTTAGCTTTTAGTCTTACCTCTTTATTAACCAGTGGTTATTATGTCCATACTTTTTTTGAAAAAATAAATATTCCCAACTTTAATATATGGGATGAAAGATTTCCTCGTCCTTTTGTTTCTGGATTCTTTTTAATAATTTGCATCAATTTGTTCGTAACACTTTTTGCAAAATATGAGCTGGTTATTCACTCTAAACTTTACTGGGTTTTATTAGGAACTTTTACATCTTTTTTATTTCAAGCAGATTTTTACTGTGGATTGACAATAATGTTAGTAGAATTTTTCTATTTATTAGTAGGATTAGCAGTAGGTTTGAAAAGAATAAATTCACCATTATTAACAGAAAAAAAATTTTTTATAAATTTTATAGTTTCTTTTTTTCTCGCTTCAATTCCCTTATTAATTCAACAATTATTTGTACCTTTCGATATTAAGCGAAGATTTGGCTTATTTCCCGTAAAAAAAATTGTTTTTTTAGATATAGAAAACTACCAAGTAATTATTTTAAGTCTATTATTATTTTTAATAATAATTAATGTATTTTTCACATTTAAAAAACACAAAAGAATAAATTTTGAAAAAATACAAAAATTAAATCCTGAAATAATGGGAGTTTTATTGCTAATTGGGGGTTATTTATCACTACCAATTTTCTTATTAATATTTCATAAAGGAATTCAACTAGAAAAGTTTTTTTTCGCTTTCAATATATTTGTTTCTTACGCTGCTTTAATAACTATTTGTTCAATAATAAAAATTTTTAATAACTTTTTTCAAACAAAACCTAATTTTTATAGTCTGCAAAAATATAACAAATATAAAAATTTAATTATATTATCTTTAATTCTAATTTTAAGTCTAAACTCTATTACTGTTATATACATTTCCAGGAATAAACAAACTAATAATGTTAGGTTTAAATTGTCACCAGAATATCGTCAAGATTATAGTGACTTAGTTCGAGAAATTAATAAAGATAAATACAAATATCTAAAAGTTATGGGAACTTTAGATCATCAAACTCAAATATTTTGGCAAACCTTCAAGAGAGGAAATTCTTATGTTCCTGATTTGTTTATATCTACGTTATCAGATGAGGAAACTGAATTAAGATTAATCAGATTTGCTAAAATTATTGGCATGAATCAAGATAATTTTCAAGAATTTATTATAGATAAAAAAGAACCACTGAGTCCACAATCACTTAACTGGTTTGGGTTAGCAAAATATCAAACTAATCAAGAATATCTCTTAACCAATATTAATGATTATACTAAAGAACAAATAAAAAAAATAAAAAAAGTATCTATCATAAATTTATTTGGACCATTAATTGTTCCTCAATCAGAACAAAAAAGAATAATGACCAAATTTAATAATACTCAAGTTGAATCTTTAGATAATCCTCGATTAGATTTTATTATTTTAACAAATGATTCTTTTTTTGATTCTTTTGCACCTAATAACAGTCAATTTAAACTCGTTTTTCAGAATAAAACTTTTAGAATGTGGGTTAAAAATAATTTGCTTTAATCATTTTTGACCAATGGGCGATCGCCAATAATATTTCTAGTCCTATTCTCACTATTTTGATATAATACTTTAAAATAAAGGGTTTCAAAGTTTGGAAGTAACAAAAAATTTTAAGTACAAATAATGGAAAAAGCAAAACAATTATCTTTTATCAAAATATTAGTCTCAAAGAACCAGTATTTAGAGTTAAAGGTTTAGATTAAAAAATTAAGGAATGGGGAATGGATAATGGGCAAAGGAGAAT
>CAZWLZ010000510.1:0-1774 GCA_964634505.1 uncultured bacterium
TAATTTGTGATATTTTTCAGCCATATATACTGTTGTCATCATTACCCTATCTCCCATTTCCCCCATTCTCCCTATAATTATCGCTTTTTCTTTAGAATGAAACAGCCCTGCCTTTTTAAGGGGGTTAGGGGGATCGAATTATTTTAATTATTGCTAAATCTATATTAAGATTATTGTGATTTAAATGAGGAGTAAATAAAAAATATGCAACTACATCAATTATTATCCAACGTTTCTGGTATAACTTTTAACAAAGAAAATAATACTTTAAATCAAGAAATAACAGGTATTTCAACCAATTCTCATACTTGTAATCAAGGTGACTTATTTATTGGAATGCCGGGTACAAAAGTTAATGGTGGTGACTTTTGTCAAAGTGCCATCGAATCTGGTGCAGTAGCTTGTATAGTTAATTCTCAATCTGCTGATAAAATTGCTCCGAACTTTGGCGATCGTCTAATTATTTGTGATGATATAATTAATGCTTGTGCTAAAATCGCTACTAATTTTTATGATAATCCTAGTCAAAAATTAAAATTGATTGGAGTAACAGGCACAAATGGCAAGACTACCACATCTCATTTAATTGAATTTTTCTTTAATAGTGCCGAAAAACCAACCGCTTTAATCGGCACTTTATATAGTCGTTGGGCGGGTTATCACAAGATTGCTACTCATACAACTCCTTTCGCCGTTGAATTACAAGCAGAATTAGCTAATATTTGCAACCATAACAATCAATATACCGTAATGGAGGTAAGTTCTCACGCTTTAGATCAAGGAAGAGTTAAAGGTTGTAATTTTTCGGCGGCAGTTTTTACCAATTTAACTCAAGATCATCTCGATTATCATCAAAATATGGACAATTATTTTAAGGCTAAATCTTTATTATTTACTCCTGAATATTTAAAAGGAAAAGCTATTATTAATTATGATGATTTTTATGGACAAAAATTAATTAAATCTCTAAATCCAGATCAAGTTTTTAGTTATAGTGTAAGTGATTCTAACGCCGATTTTTATACCAGTAATTTAACTTATCAAGTAACAGGAGTAACTGGTATTTTACATACTCCAAAAGGTGAAATTAAATTTAATTCGCCCTTAATTGGTGAGTTTAATATTAGTAATTTATTGGCTGCAATTGCTGTTAGTTTTTATAGCGATTTAGACTTAGAAATAATAGTTAAAAATTTACCTAATTTTAATGGCGTACCCGGGCGAGTAGAAAGAGTAACCGCTACTGAAAACCAAGATATAACCGTAATTGTAGATTATGCCCATACTCCAGACGGTTTAGAAAATTTACTAAAATCTTCTCGTCCTTTTATCTCTAACAAAATGATTTGTGTCTTCGGTTGTGGTGGCGATCGAGATCGAACAAAACGTCCGATTATGGGTAAAATCGCTAGTGAATTATCAGATATAATTGTAGTAACTTCTGATAACCCTCGTACCGAAAATCCTCAAAAAATATTAGATGATATCTTAATAGGAATCAAGGAAAATATCGAAGTAATTGTTATTAGTGATAGGGCATTAGCCATTAAAACAGCTATCGAAAAAGCAACCTCTGGAGATGGTGTTTTAATTGCTGGAAAAGGCCATGAAGATTATCAAATTTTAGGCACAGAAAAAATACATTTTGATGATCGAGAAGAGGCAAAAAAAGGATTAATTAATAAGTTTAAATAACTCAATACTTATAAAAACCATTTGCCAAACGCAAAAAAGCTCCTTCTTCCTGAAGGAGCTTTTTTATGAGAAAAAAAGA
>CAZWLZ010000511.1:0-1759 GCA_964634505.1 uncultured bacterium
GCTCCAATACTTACTAGATATTTCCATAATACTATTAAATCAACAAAAATACTAAAATATAGACAATTAAGTAGCAGTAAATCATGACTAACTATACCTAATATATGGACTTATCTCTAAGAGCATCCTCAAGAAACAAAGAGGTTATTAGGATTGGAGTATTCACAATTATTAGAACTGATAACCTATGGCAAATTACTTCAAGAAAATAAAAAGAAAGAAGTTGAGAAAAGCAAAACTAGATTGATAAAAAGCGGTGGAGGAAATAAACCAAAATTGTCAGAACGAACTAATCGTCGATACAACCGAACAAGTAGTAGAGAGACCTTTAGGGCAGGAGCAGCAAAAACCGTACTACTCAGGTAAACAAAAAAGACATACTTCCAAAAGCCAAATAATCCTTTGTTTAGAAAACAAAGATATTGTAGATGTTGTAATAGGAGAAATCGGTTCTAAGAGTGACGTTAAAATATTCCGTCAAAGCTTAACTAAATTTCATCAGAAACAGGTTTTTTAGCTGATAAAGCTTATCTAAGAGAGTTCCAAGTAACGACACCTCAAAAGAAACTGAAAAAAGGAGAATTAAGCCAAGAAGAAAAAGAGAAAAATAGTTGGTTATCATCGCGAAGAATAAAGATTGAACATAGGATTAGATTACTCAAAATATTTAAAGTGATGCAAGAAAGATATAAGTCTATCGTCTCAACCGTATGTGAATTAGTAAAACTAAGAATCAATGCGCTAATATTAAGTATTATAAAATATGGCGAATCAGAACAAATAATTAAGATCAGAATGGGTCATGGTTTTTGGCCAGAATTAAATTTGAATGCCTGAAATTGATTCAAAATTTAATGTTGATTTAAGACTAGAATTTATAGACACTTTATATAGTTTTTACTGAATAAGGATAGGCTCTCCTGTTAAAGTATATTAACACTTTAATCAAAGAGAACCTAAACAATAATTTAGAACAAATTCAAATCTGTTACGGCTCCTAAACTGCTAGAGGAAACGAGTTTTGCGTATTTGCCTAAAACACCTCTGGTATAGCGGGGTTGGGGTGGTTTCCAGTTGGCACGACGTTGGGCGAGTTCTTCCTCACTCACATTGAGTTGTAATAAACGTTGATGGGCATCAATCGTAATACTGTCTCCCTCTTGAACAAGGGCAATATTACCGCCGACATAGGCTTCAGGAGCAACGTGACCGACGACCATACCATAGGTTCCGCCCGAAAAACGACCATCGGTGATGAGACCAACAGAATCCCCTAAGCCTGCACCAATAATGGCTGAAGTGGGGGCTAACATTTCCCGCATACCAGGGCCGCCTCTTGGGCCTTCATAACGCACAACGACCACATCTCCTGCTTGAATTTTGCCGTCTAGGATCGCGGCTAAGCAATCTTCTTCGGATTCAAAAACTCTGGCTGGGCCGGTGATTTGAGGATTTTTGATCCCGCTAATTTTGGCAACGGAACCTTCTTGGGCTAAATTACCCTTGAGAATGGCTAAGTGTCCTTCTTGGTAAACGGGATTAGACCAGGGGCGAATGACATCTTGGTTACTATTGGGTTCATCGGGAATGTCTTTTAAGATTTCAGCAAGGGTTTGACCCGTGATGCTTAGACAATCGCCATGTAATACACCATTGACCAATAAAATTTTCATGACCTGGGGAATGCCACCCGCTTCGTGCAAGTTGGTTGTCACATATTTGCCAGAAGGTTTCAGATCGCACAAGACGGGGACACGGT
>CAZWLZ010000512.1:0-1750 GCA_964634505.1 uncultured bacterium
TCCCATACTAAATCTGTAAAACCAATATTTTTTTTTAGACTACCTTTTTTGATCGCTTCCTCATATTTTGCCCCTGCTTGTAATGCACCTTCATAGCCAAATGCTTTAAAAAATTGATCTAAAAATATTTGAGCTTCTTTTTTTTCCTGTCCTGTAATATGTTGTTGACAGAAAGTAATAAAATTAGTTAATGATGGGGATTTTTTTTCACTCATGGATTATAGTGGGCTAGGCTTCCAGCCTGTCTTTTACTTGATTATAACAGGCAGGATGCCTGTTCCACAGATACAGGCAAATAATTTTATTGCTCTTAAAATCTAAAATCTAATCTCAATTATTCATACAAATTCATTACCTCTTCAATACTCATTCTGGATTGTACACCCAAATTTAATGGCGATCGCCTATTATGAGCAAAATGATCGTCAGCCGCACAGGCAATCATGGCAGCATTATCCGTACAATATTTTAAAGGGGGGAAAAATACTTGTAAATTATGAACTTGTGCAGATTGCTGTAAATGACTTCTTAAACTGCTATTAGCCGCTACACCTCCCCCCACCACTACCGTAGTTAAACCATAGTCAAAACAAGCATTTAAAACCTTTTTGGTGAGAGATCTAGCCACCGTATCTTGAAAACTTGCCACTAAATCATTAATCGGTAAATTATCGCCCATTTCCCCTCGTAATTTTTCAATCAAACGTAACATGGCCGTTTTTAAACCACTAAAACTAGAATCATAACGATGAAAACCTTGATTATCAGGCAAAGAAACTCTCCCTTCTGGTAACGTAAAAGCCTTCGGATTTCCATTTTGAGCTAATTTATCAATAATAGGGCCTCCCGGATAACCCAAATTTAACAACCTTGCCACCTTATCAAAAGCCTCTCCTACCGCATCATCACGAGTTGAACCAATTATTTTATAAACACCACAATCTTGAACATTAATTAAAATTGTATGTCCTCCAGAAACCAATAGACAGAGAAAAGGAGGCTTTAAACTAGGTTCAGCTAGATAACTAGCATAGATATGTCCTTCCAAGTGATTGATACCTAAAAACGGCTTATTATGGACAATTGCTAAAGTTTTTGCAGCACTCATCCCCACTAATAAAGCACCCACTAAACCGGGAGTAACCGTAGCGGCGATCGCCTCAATATCAGACCAATTTAATTTAGATTCCTGTAAAGCCTCTTGAATACAAGGATTAACCATATTAAGATGTTGACGAGAAGCCAACTCAGGCACAACTCCCCCATATTGCTGATGTAAATTAATTTGGGAAGCCACCACATTACTAAAAATTTGACGATTTTTGACGATCGCCACGCTAGTTTCATCGCAACTGGTTTCGATAGCTAAAATAACTGCCATAAAAATACCTAAAATGTTAAGAATAATAAACTTTCTTATTTTAAGTTTACCTGATCTACTAATCTCATTAATATTGCAGATGAAGATAATATTCTTCTCAATTTTGTGTAACAAAAAATTATTGTTTCGTAACAAAAAAAAATAATTTCATGCGTAAATTACTAACTTTAGTATTAGCTTTCACTATTTCCTTAACTTTGTGGGCAAATTTTGTTCCCAATGCCAAAGCAGATTTAGCCAACTTAACACCTTGTAGCGAATCCGCAGCATATCAACAAAAAGCCAAAAACTTCCGTAATACCACAGATGATCCTTTATCTGGACAAAAAAGAGCAGAACGTTATGCCTCAGCCCTTTGTGGCCCTGAAG
>CAZWLZ010000513.1:0-1749 GCA_964634505.1 uncultured bacterium
GTGGTACTGGGGCGTTTGGATCTACGGGGGCATTGGGATCAACTACTGGGGGAGGGGCGATCGAAATAGCATCAAGAGTTACAGTTGTTTTTAATTTAGGAGCTGCATTGGCTACTACTTGCTTATCTACTAAGCGAAAATTTTGTCCTTCAGCCACTTGAGCATTAAGATTGTTCACCACTAAAAAAGGTTGTAATCGTTCAATATCTTGCAAAAATAATTGAATTTGAGAAAAACTGCCCTCAAAATCCAAATTAAAACTTTTCTTCTCTATTTTTCCATTAGCTAACTCCCCAAAACTCCCATCATCAATAACTTTCTGTTCACCTGGGGTAAAACTATTAAGATTAATATTGGCAGTTTTCGCAAAATCATTCAAGCTAATCAATAAAGTATCTAAAGTAGCAGGATTGGCAAATAAATTTTTAACATCCTTTTGAGTTTGTTTGGATTGTTCTAATTCAGCTTTTTTTTGTATTAATTTACTTTCTACTTTTAAACTTCTTAATTGCTCGACAGTATTTTTATTTTCTTCCTTTTTAGTATTTAGTTCACTCAACTCGCCTAGTTTGGGAAAAACTTGAGTAAAAGCTAAATATCCCGCTAAGAAAAAACCAGCTACTCCAATGGCTATACCAGAAACTTTAGGAGTAAAAGTTATGCCAAAAGCAGAAGGATATTGAGATCCGTCCAAATCAGTCCCTATTTGCGTTCCAAACTCATCAGTAGTAGTAAAAGATGTGGTCATGGTTTAATCGCTCCTTTTTGTTGTAATTGCTCAATTCTACTTACTAAACCGATTCCCCCTTTGCTTCTTAATTCAGCCATTAATTTAGAAGCTGGAATATCGCTTAATTCTGTATTAATAGTATAATTTATCACAGAGGGCAGTTCAACTAAAGGTTTTCCTTCCCCTGCTGAAGCCGTAGCATCAACAGGTGCACCTCCTGAAGTTCCTCCTCCCCCAATTTCAACGCTATTAGGATGAGGTATTTTTGTACTACTCACCACCGAAGTTTGTTCGGGGTTGATAAATTTAGATTTTTTCAAAGTTAACGCAAAATCGTTGACTTCTTCATAAGATTGAGCAATACCAGAAATAACTATTTTTTTCCCTTCCGATTGAGTAATAGATTGTATTTGAACATTAGCAGGAATAAGTTCGCCTATTTCCATTAATAAGGCTGACCAAGGTTTCACCGTGGTAAATACACTTACGAAAGCATCTGTTTCTTTTGTAATTCCAGTAATTTCTGCGTCAATTTTTTGAATTTCAGCACTTTGCCCTTGTAATTTGGTAATTTCCGCTTGCAAATCAGCCATTTCTTTTTCTAAAGTAGATTTCCTGGCATTTACAAATAATAATGCTCCCCCTGTAGCCGCTAGAAAGGCGATCGCCACGCCACCACCAATCAAAAGGGGTAACTTTTCACTCATGGGAGTGGCCTTTTTCCTAATAATAGTGCTGCTACCAGAAGCATCTAATTTACGGTCTTTTAGAAAGTTAATATCAATGTTGTACATAATAATTAAATCATCCTCATTCCTAATCCAATTACTGTACCCAAACCCGCTTTTTGCATATCAGACATATCCTCATTTATTTTTAAGGATAACGCAGCAACTGGATCAATTTGCATAGCTGGAATACTTAATTTTTTCGTAAAAAATTCATCAATTTGAGCCAAACCAGAGCCTGGCCCTGCTAACATTAATTGAACTACTTCTACATCTCCACTTTGGTTAAGA
>CAZWLZ010000514.1:0-1734 GCA_964634505.1 uncultured bacterium
GGGGCGTACCCCTACAAGATGGAATTGGCGATCGCCAACACTAACTCATACAAAAATAATAATCTTTAAGATTACAAAAATAAATTTTTTCGCTAATGGGGTAATTTATGAAAACCTGCTTGAGAAAAATGTTGATCACAAGTTAAAGCATTATCAATTTTGAACTGTGACATTATATTAAAAGAAATGCAATCAGTTAAGGAATAAGATTTATCATTATATTTTTGAAACAAATTCCAACCCTCAAGAAAAATTTGCTCATTAACATGAATAAATTGTACCACTGAACTATTAATTAATCTTGTGCCAATTTCTACTGCTTTATTATGTAAATTACGACTATTTAAAAAAGTAACAAACTCATCAAAAATATAGGAAGTGGTGGTTAATTTTAATTGTTTTTTATCTAAATTTTGCCAATGTTGAATTGCTTTTTTGTGATTTTGGTCATCAGCTAATTCTAAAGCGATTATATAACTTGCATCTAAAAAATAGTGATCTAATTTCATAAATTATAAATATAATTATCCAAATTATCGGAAGCATCTTTTACTCCCATATAAACAGGATTTTTGCCTAAGCCAAAAATAGGATCTTCTTGTTCAGAAATAGTTAAATTTTTTTTAGCTAATTCATTTTGTATGGCGATCGTAATAAAATCATCAAAATTTTTCGCATTTCCCATTTTGATCAATTCTTCAGAAGCCCTTACTAATTCTTGAGGTAAGTTAATGGTTAGAGAAATTGTACTTGACATTTTGTTTTTTTATACATTTAACTTTTTTTGAATTGTAACATTATTCTTTTTTTTTATTATAGTTCTATTGTTTGTATTTGGCGATCGCCCAATACAAAATCACCAGAAAAAATCAATTATTATAATGACTTGAGATTTTAGACTGAAATTTATTTCTTGTTTTTAAGGCCATACCTGCACGCCCATAATATCAAAATGATAATCATAAGTCCAAACATCTAAATTCATTTGTATTGATAATATCGCTGTCATCCCATCTACTAAAGTAATTTTTTGATCGGGATATTGTATTACTTTGTTTTTTGCTTGTAGGTATTGCTTTTGATTTGGATTAATAAACTCAACAGATGTATCACAATAATCAGTAAAGGCTTTTGCTGTCATAAAACCTAGTCTATATAGTAATAAACTATAAGTTTCTAAAAAAACAGGAAATGAAACATAAATTGTTAAGTTTTTTTCAATGACGATATTTAGTTCTGATTGAGCTTGTTGATGATATGTATCACTTTTATCCAAAAGTGCATAAAATACCCCAGTATCAATAATAATTCCTTTCACTATTTTTATTGAGGAAGTTGTTTATTAAGGATACTTTCGGCGAGAATAGCATCATGATTAATAGATGTATCTGTATATCCGCTTCCATTAGTTAATGGTTGAAGAGGGCGAGGTTTCTTGATTGATTTGTGTAGTTTTTGTTCCTCTATTTCTTGTAAAATTAAACGAGCCAAATTATCTTGTTTTTCTGGTGATAATTTTGTGGCAATAGCAAAGGCTTCTTTTAATAATTGAGTCATAAGGTCATTTTTTGATTAATTTTTTAAAATGATCATAACAAAAACCTTAACTTTTAGCCTTGAATTTATTTCAAGGATATTTTGGCGATCGCCATTTCAATTTATCATAAAAAATAAAATCTGTAGGGGCAATCCCCCTGTGGTTGCCCAATGCCTTTGGGGTACGCACGGGGGAGG
>CAZWLZ010000515.1:0-1700 GCA_964634505.1 uncultured bacterium
ATTCCCCATTTCCCTCTCTCCCCATTAGTCTTACTTGAGAATGAAACAGCCCTACTTAGTAAGGGGGTTAGGGGGATCAAATCGACCGAAGTATCCTACTGTTTGCTATAAAAAAAAATAATCTTTAAACTACTATCTAATACTTACTACTTAATACCTATTACTCTATTACTCTATTACCCATTACCTATTGTTAATGTAATATCAATTAGTAATTCACAACCAAAGAAAATGATATATAATTTTAAAATGTCTTAATTATTCTTCTTATAATTAGCCATCTTTTTTTGATAGTGTCTATTTATATTTTCAATTAAGTAAAATAAAATGAGTGACGATTTAAAACTCCCCAAAATTCTGGTTGTAGATGATGATATTCATATTTGTAATTTGATTACTCGATTTTTGACACAAAAAAATTTTGAGTTAAAATTTGCTAGAGAAGGAAAAACGGCACTTAAAATATTTACGGAATTTTTACCTGATTTAGTAATTCTTGATATTAATTTGCCTGATATACTCGGATATAATCTTTGTGAACAAATGCAACAAATTAATAATGTTTATGTTTTAATGTTGACTAGTCGAATCGATGTGGAAGATAAAAAAAGGGGCTTTAATCAAGGTGCAGATGACTATCTCACAAAACCTTTTGATATAGAAGAATTATTTTTTAGAGTACAAGCCGTTTTAAAACGTAATAGAAATAATAATAATAATAAAAAATTCCCCTCCTCAAAACCACTTCAGATTAATAATCTTACTATTGATACAGAAGAAAGAACAGTCGCAATTAACAATTCATTGATTAATTTAACCAGTTTAGAATTTGATTTATTGTACTTTTTAGCAACTAATCCTAATAAGGTTTGGCGTAGAGAAGAATTAATGGAAAATGTATGGAAAGGAAGTATTTTGGGAGATGCTAGAGTTGTTGATGTTCATATCGGTCAAATTCGTAGTAAGGTTGAATTGAATCCGAGACAACCTTCTTCTATCTTAACGGTTAGGGGTGTGGGCTATAAGTTTCAAAAAAATTAATAATTATTTATCAATATGGATTTGTGCTTAATTTTCAATTTTTTAAAAAGTTTTTGGTAATTTTGCTTTTTTTTAGTATGGTTGGTTGTAGTAATGTTATTCCGCCTAAAGAATTTTCTCCTCAAGCAGAAGTCATTAAAAAAGCGTTATATTCTCAATTAAATCAAAAGTATAACTCTATAACTACTAATTTACAAACTAGCCCGCCTAAAATAACTATTACTCAGATTAATATTAATCAAATTGATCCTTTTTGGCGAGATGATTTGCCTGTTTATCATCTTCGAGGCAACTATCAATTTAAGTTAAAAAGTCGAAATAAGCAATTTTTATCTAAATATCAAATTTTTGATTTATATTTACAAAGACAAAAAGAGGGCAAAACTTGGCGTTTATTAAAAAAGTAAAAACCCGCTTTCTGAACAAACGGGTTTCTTTTTGGACTTACGCACTATCCTCCTTAATCTCCCTAGATTTAAGAGTTGGTGACTAAAATTTGTTTTTTGCGTAAGTTCAGTCTTGGTGAAAAAAATTAAGCTATTACAAAAATATCATTATTACTAAAGCTACCAGAGCCAAAACTTATAGTTACATTAGCCAATTGAGTTTGAGCAGCAGGACCATTTCCATCTGGATCAAAGAATAACCCTCCTCCAGAG
>CAZWLZ010000516.1:0-1667 GCA_964634505.1 uncultured bacterium
ATACCCCAACACCCTAACACCCCAATACCCTAACACCCCAACACCCCAATACCCCAACCCCGTTAGATAGATTGAGGAAAATTAACCATAAATTTGTTTATTGCTATATAATTTATAATTCATAATTATTGATTCACCATGACCATTATTTCTAAATTGGGTTATCAAAGTCACAAAAAAAATAAATCTATATCTCCTTTTCAACTAGGTTTTATTTGGGGAGGTATATTTAGTGTTACAGCCATTTTCTCTACTATTTTTGGGGCTAGTATTGCCCTTGAAAGCTCTTTTGGTGATACGGTTAAACCAGTTTTAGCCCAATTAGAAATCCTTTCTACTCAACTTCAAGATAAATTGGCGATCGCCACCATAAAAGAGCCAGTCAATATTTTGGTGATGGGTATAGATAAAGTGCCGAATGTAGCAGAAAATTCTCCTGAAGTATGGAATGGGCGTAGCGATACAATTTTATTAGTAAGAATTCAACCCAGTGATCATTCTATCAGAATTTTATCAATTCCTAGAGATACCCGTGTAGTAATGCCTAGTGGTAGTTATGACAAAATTAATAGTAGTAATGTGCGAGGGGGAGTCGATTTTACTAAACGGGTGATTGGTGAAAATTTTAATAATGTTCAAATTGATCATTCTATTCGAGTTACTACAGACGTTTTTCGAGAAATTATTGATGCCTTGGGAGGCGTAGAAGTTTATGTGCCTTCTGATATGTTTTATGAAGATAAAACTCAAAAGTTGAAAATTGATTTAAAAAAGGGCAAACAAGTGTTAAATGGCGAAAAAGCTGAGCAGTTTTCTCGTTTCCGTAATGATGGTTTTGGTGATATTGGTAGAGTACAAAGGCAACAGTTATTAATTAAGGCTTTGAGTGAAAAAATTAAAAATCCTATGATTCTTACTCGTATTCCTAAATTAATTAATGTTTTACAAAAAAATGTTGATACTGATTTGAATATCAAACAAATGATGCTTTTTGGTAATTATTATCGTGGTTTAGATAAAAAACAAGTCAAAATGATTATGTTACCCGGCCGTTTTAGCACTCCTCAAGAATATTCTGCTAGTTATTGGTTGGTTTTATCAGAAAAGAAAAATCAAGTAATGAAGGAATTTTTTGATTTAAGTCTTGATTCGACTCAACAAAACTTTAATTGGCGATCGCCAAATCAAATGAATATAGCTATTCAAAATGGTAGCAATAATCCTGAATTAGCTAAAAACCTAGCCAAATTTTTAGCTAACCATGATTTTCGTAATGTTTATATAAGCCCAAATGTAGTATCTCCTAGCAATAAAACGGAAATTATTGTGCAAAAAGGAAATCTTGAATCTGCTGAAATTTTACAAAGAATTTTGAATTTTGGAGAAATTGATGCTTCCTCCACAGGGGATATTGATTCGGATTTAACTATTAAAATCGGTGATGATGCTAATCGTTTCTTAAAATGAAATTATACTCATTCAACTTTATTTCGATAGACTTCCATCATAGCTTGAGTGCCTTTTTCCGATAAATCTAAAGTTAGTAATTGTTTAAATAAATTTTCAGCCAAAGTTATACCTGGTAAAGATTCTACTGTACTTTCTTGTACCAGTCTTAAATCTTTAAGAATATGTTTAACCATAAAACCTGGTTGATAATCACCCAT
>CAZWLZ010000517.1:0-1635 GCA_964634505.1 uncultured bacterium
TTTCAAGGTTTTAATGCCAGATAATATTTACAAAAGATACCAAATGGGTTCTATACCAAATAGTTTTTCTATTGAATTTAGGTTAATTAAGTATTGATTTTAAGTAAGTTGGGTTTTGTTCTCTCTCCAACCTACTTAAATAAGTATTAATTACCCAAACTTAATCATTTCTCGCCCTTCCATCACTGGTTTTTCTCCTTTTAATAAAGGCGAGATCGCCTCTTTAATTCTTTGAGCTGAAGGAGGGCAACCCGGCAAAAATAAATCAACTTCTACCACATGATGAATAGGTTGTACTTTGTCCAATAATTCTGGTACAATACCTGCTTCTTTGGGTATTTTGCCTGAATCATCACTTAATTCCAAATAACAACGTTTCAAAACTGGATCGCTACCATTTAACATATTACGCATAGCAGGTACATTAGCAGTTACAGCACAATCCCCAAAAGAAATTAAAAATTTAGTATTTTTTCTGACTTTCAAAAGTAATTCTAAATTTTCTTCATTGGCGATCGCCCCTTCTACTAAACAAACATCGACATTTTCGGGATATTCCTTAATATCACTGGCAACAGGACTATAAACTACATCCACTGCCTCAGCCACATCGAATAAAAACTCGTCTAAGTCTAAAAAAGACATATGACAACCCGAACAACCAGCCAACCATACCGTAGCAAATCTTATTTTGTCCATTGATGTTTCTCCCTTGCAATACTTAAAAATTCAACTTTAGTGCGATCTTTTTCGGTTTCAGCGGTAGTATCTCCTTGATGAAAAATAGCACCTGTCGGACAGGCATCAACACATTTTCCGCAAGAAGTACAAGCATCAACCTCACCCCAAGGCTGATTTAAACCGCTTACAATTTTAGCCTTCTCACCTCTAAAAGCCACATTCCAAACATGAGCGACTTCAATTTCTGCACAAACTCTAACACATCTAGTACAAAGAATACAGCGATTATGATCAATCCCGAATTGAGAATGAGACAGATCAACATCACGATCAGGAAAACTATAATTAAATCTAGTGTGATCCATGCCAGTGGCGATCGCCATATCTTGTAATTCACAATTATTATTAGCAACACAAACAGCACAAACATGATTACCTTCAGCAAAAAGTAACTCAATAATCATCTTGCGATACTCTTGTATTTGTTCAGTTTGAGTAAAAACTTCCATCCCTTCTTGTACTTCCGTAAGGCAACTTGGCAAAAAATTAGAATTACCTTTAACTTGTACAATACAAAGACGACAAGCCCCCACATCGCTAACACCCTCTAAATGACAAAGAGTAGGAATAGTAATACCAGCCTCTTGAGCTGCTTTTAAGATACTAGTGCCTGATTCTACAGCAATATCAATTCCATCAATTTTTAAAGTATTTACAGTCATAATTTAATCAATAATAAATGTGTTTAAAGTAAATTATCTAAATCTTCCCAAGTATTAATATGGAAAAGAGAAACAGTAATAGTATCTATTTTTTCAATAGATGATTGAGCTAATTTCTGTTTAACATTGAGAGGAATATCTCCTAATTTTTGTTGCAACAAAGTTAAGATTAATTCAATCTTACCTTCAATCTTACCTTCAATTTTACCAATGATCTTACCCTCAATCTTAC
>CAZWLZ010000518.1:0-1623 GCA_964634505.1 uncultured bacterium
AAATATCCAAACTGTTATTGGGAAGGGGGGCTTTTGGAGTATTTTGACCTACTAATTTTTCCCACTTCTGAGAAGAAATATCTAAACTGATATTGGGAAGGGGGGCTTTTGGAGTATTTTGATCTACTAAATTTTCCCAATCCTGAGAAGAAATATCCAAACTGTTTTTGAGAAGGGGAGTTTTTGGAACATTTTGTTTATTAACTGAAAGTTCCATTTCCTCGTTACTAGGCAACATTCCAACTCCCCCCTTTTTAAGGGGGGTTGGGGGGGATTCTTTAGCCATAAGAGGAGTTTGGGGGTATTCTTCAGTAATAAGGGACGTTAGAGAAGTTAAATTTAAAGAAAAAGTAGCGGTAGGAAAAGTTAATAATAATGCAGTTAAAATAAAGGATTTTTTCATAGTTTTTAAATTAGTTTAAATTTCATAAATCAAACACAAAAAATAAATTTTTTGTTAATAGCTAAAACCCGTTTTAACGGGTTAATGTTTAATACTCGATTTAGCTTTTAGTTGTGAGACTTTAGTTCAAGGCTTCATTTTTAGACGAAATAAGTAAATTTTAAGTTCCATTTTTAAATTAATTTCCAGGTTTTTAGATAGAATCTAGTTGGTATCTTGCCTGAAATTATTATCTAGTATGTATTGTATAAAATTATAAAAATAAACTCTATTACTTATTTCATAAGGTTTCCTAAATATATCTCAAAGGTTTCTATATCTCTCGTAAGTCGTTGTCATAACAAAAATTTATATTAAATAATGTTTCAGTAAATTGACAACTAAAAATATTTAATTAATAATTGAACTCAAAAAGTAAGTTTTGATCAAAAAACTAATTACTATCAAATTTTAAGCAAGGAGATTTTATGAGTAAAGACTTGACGGAAAAATCTAATCACTTTATTTCTATTTCCAAGAGTACTTTTTTAATCTTCTTAACTATTTTGTTAGTAATTATTTTATGGCTGATCTGGCCTTTTTTGCCGAGTAAAGGTGTTGCTCAATATTCTAACATTGATGAGCATTTTCGTTATGGTTCAATTGGCGGGGAAAATTCGGATGGCATTCCCTATTGGATTTTAAAGGTTTTACCTACGGTTTTTCAAGATAATTTGCCTGGTGATGATTTCACTTCTTTTGGGTTTATTCAAGAGCCAAATCGTGAATTTCCCATCGGGTTTGCTAAATCTAAAAATAATTTATTCTTGGGTTTGGGTATTGATGTAGTAACTCAAAATTGTGCAACTTGTCACGTTGGCTTACTTAGAAGTAAACCAGAGGAAAATCCCCAAGTTATCTCTACAATGCCGGGGATGACTGTAGATTTACAAGGTTTTATTCAATTTTTAACTGAAGTGTCTGTTGATAAGCGTTTTAATGCAGATAACATGATGCCTTATATTAACGCTATGGGTGCAAATTTTAATCCTTTGGAAAAATTAGTTTATCGATATTTAGTTATTCCTAGAACTAGAAATGAGCTGATTCGTCAAAGAAATGATTTTGCTTTTATGAAGAAACAAACTCCTTATGGCCCGGGTAGAGTAGATACTTTTACTTCTTATAAAACTCGTCGTTATGGGTTTCCTACTGCCAAATTAACCGATTCTGAACTTGGT
>CAZWLZ010000519.1:0-1620 GCA_964634505.1 uncultured bacterium
AACTCTAGTGGGTGCTATCATTGGTACTTTATTAGTTAGATTGGCACAAAGTTTTTTAAGTGAACAATTTCCTGAAGTTTGGTTATTTTTTCAAGGCGCACTTTTTTTAACCGTAGTGACAGTTTTACCCAATGGAATCCTTGGAGGGGTAAAAGATTTAATTTCTTTGTTTAATCGGAAAAAAGAATTAATAAGTTATCCTGCTATTGACGAGAATCCCGAAATTCAAAAAGAAAAAGAAGAATTAGAAAAATTAGAAGAATTAGAAAAATAAATTTCATCTTTAATTTAATGGCTAATTTAATGGCGATCGCCAAACGTAAAATTTAAGTAATATGGTAGAAAAAATATGAGTGAAAAAATTTTAGAAATAGATAATCTGACAGTAAATTTTGACGGATTTAAAGCCCTGAATCAATTAAATTTTAGTATGGAGACAGGGGAATTAAGGGTAATTATTGGCCCTAATGGTGCAGGAAAAACCACTTTTTTAGATGTCATTACAGGCAAAGTACAACCAACAGAAGGTAAAGTTTTATTTCAAAAACAAAATTTAAGAAATATTCCCGAATATAAAATTGCTCGTTTAGGCATTGGGCGTAAATTTCAAACTCCTCGCATTTATCTTAATTTAACAGTCAAAGATAATCTTGATTTGAATTGTAATAATAATAAAAATGTCTTTTCTACTTTATTAGGAAAATCTTCTAAGGAAGAAAAACTTAACGTAAATGTTTTATTAGAAACCGTTGGATTATCAGCTAAAGCCGATTTACAAGCCGCTTTTTTATCCCATGGCGAAAAACAACGTTTAGAAATTGGAATGTTAGTAGCACAATCTCCTGAGTTATTATTAGTAGATGAACCTGTTGCTGGTTTAACTGATGAAGAGACAGAAAATGTGGGAAATTTATTAATAAATTTGGCTCAAAGTCATTCTATCATAGTGATTGAACATGATATGGAGTTTGTTCGACAAATTGCTCGTACTGTGACTGTATTACATCAAGGTTCGGTATTATGTGAAGGCACTATGGATGAAATACAAAATAATCGCCAAGTAATTGAAGTATATTTGGGGGAAACTGAGGAATAATTATTGATGAATAATGATGGCGATCGCCATTTAATTATTATCTGGATTTTTGCCTTGATTCCGAATTAAAAAACGAACTTCCTCTAACAAAATATTAAATCTTTGATCATTTTCTGCTTGTTTTTCCTCTAATTCTCTACTTTTTTGCTGTTGTTGGGCAGCAAGTTGTAATAAGGCTTGGGATGTGATTACTAAACCATTAACAGTTTCTTGTAATTCACTAATACTTTCTCGTAACTCCCCAACACTTTCTTTTAACTCTCCAACACTTTCTTTTAAATCCCCTGTTTCAGATCGGGATTGTACCAAACTAGATGCTAAACTATCGAGCATTTCATCTGTCCATCTTTCTACTGTCATAATTTTATCTCAATCTTAATTAATTTAATTTTAATATTATTATAAATTCGATCGCCATTATAGCACTACGTTTTCAGGTGAGGACATTAGCTTAAATCTTATTCCCCCCTTTTTAGAACCCATTTGGTATCTTTTGTAAATATTATCTGGCATTAAAACCTTGA
>CAZWLZ010000520.1:0-1609 GCA_964634505.1 uncultured bacterium
TAATGATTTTATACTACTAAATTGATTAAAAACATATTTTAATGATTTTAATTATTTCCCTATCCCCTACTTGCTACCCCCCAACACCCTACTTTCTCCCTCCCTACTCCCCAACACCCCAATACCCCAACACCCTACTTCTTAAGGGGGGTTAAACAAACAATTATTAATAAAAATAACATGGCTATTAGTAACAGAAAACAAGGAGATATTTGTATCGTTGATCTAAGTGGCGATATTGACGGCAATACCGCACCTGATATTAGTTCTGAAGTCCTTAAATTAGCTGAATCTAATAATAAAATTATTTTAAACTTAACAAAAGTTTCTTATATGTCTAGTGCTGGATTAAGAATACTTTTAAAAGTTTATCGTACCATTATTGCTAACGAATCAGCAAAATTAGTCTTAGTCGGCTTATCAGAAGAAATCGCCGATACCATGAAAATTACGGGATTTTTAGACTTTTTTACCACTTCAGACACCCTAGAAAAAGGATTAATTGCAATCAATCAAGTTTCAGAGGTAAAAGATGGAAAGAATTGATATACACCCCACTCATAAATATGGTGATTTTAAATTAAGATGTGGCAAATGCTTCCCTTTTGGTGCAAATTTTATTCCAGGTGGCGTGAATTTTTCTATTTATTCCAGTCATGCCACTTCTTGCACTTTAGTATTATTTCATAAAAATAGTTTAACTCCTTTTGCTGAAATTCCTTTTCCCCCAGAATTTAAAATCGGGAACGTTTTTTGTATGATCGTTTTTGATCTTGATTACGAAAACTTAGAATACGGTTATCGTATGGATGGAGTTTTTGATTTTGGTCAAGGACAATGGTTTAATAAGGATAAAATTTTACTTGATCCTTATGCCAAAATTATAAGCGGTAGAGATGTTTGGGGAGTTGAACCTAATTGGGATAATCCTTATCAACACAGAGGTAGAATTGCTTTTGATGATTTCGATTGGGAAGGCGATCGCCCCTTAGAAATTCCCGCCCAAGATTTAATTATCTATGAAATGCACGTTCGTAGTTTTACTCGTCATCCTTCATCTGGTGTCAAACACCCTGGCACATTTGCTGGTATCACTGAAAAAGTTTCTTACTTAAAAGAATTGGGTATTAATTGCATCGAATTATTACCAATTTACGAGTTTGATGAATTTGAAAATAGTCGCATTAGCCAAGAAACAGGAGAAAGACTTTATAACTATTGGGGTTATAGTACAGTTGGTTTTTTTGCCCCCAAAGCAGGTTTAGCAGCTACGGGAAAATTTGGAATGCAAGTTGATGAAGTCAAAAATTTAATTAAAGAACTTCATAAAAATAATATTGCAATTATTCTTGACGTAGTTTTTAACCACACCGCCGAAGGCAACGAAAATGGACCTTATATTTCTTTTAGGGGTATTGACAATAAAACCTATTATATGCTTACACCAGAAGGTTATTATTTCAATTTTAGTGGTACAGGGAATACCCTAAATTGTAATAATCCCATCGTTAGAGGCATGGTTTTAGACTGTTTACGCTATTGGGCTGAAGAATACCATATTGATGGTTTTCGCTTTGATTTAGCGTCAATTTTAGGACGTGACCCCTGG
>CAZWLZ010000521.1:0-1592 GCA_964634505.1 uncultured bacterium
CTATTACCTATTACCTATTACCTATTACCTATTACCTATTACCTATTACCCATTAACCATTAACTCGCTTTGGCTAAATAAACGATCGCTCCCAAACCACAAGCCATTTCTTCAGCTGAAATCTTACCATCATAATCACGATCAATGGCATCAAAAACAGCATCACTACCCGCCCATTCTTCACGAGTAATAAAACCATCCCCATCCAAATCATAAATATGGAAAATTTCCTGTACAGCATGAGGAATAGGAGTTCCAGCCTCCAGACTAACCAAACGACTGGCTAAAAGTTCCTCCAAAGTTTCTAAAGCCTTAGTAAAACCCTTAATACCCTCGTCCAACTTATCATTAGCCATTTTATCTGAACTGTGCATTTGATCAAAAGTAGCCTTATCAATAGATATTTTTTCCATATCCATAGTTTTAGCCACTTCAGGAATTAATTTTCTGGGTAAATCTCCCTCTGTTTCCGTTAATTCTTCTAATAACTTAGGAGAAATAGTCAATAAATCCGAACCAGCTAACTCACAAATTTCGCCTATATTACGGAAACTAGCACCCATAACTTCCGTTTTATAATCAAATTTTTTATAATAATTATAGATAGTAGTAACAGACTGTACTCCCGGATCATCAGCACCAATATAGTCTTTACCCGTTTCATTTTTATACCAATCCAAAATTCTACCAACAAAAGGAGAAATTAAAGTAACACCAGCTTCGGCACAAGCTACCGCTTGATGAAAACCAAACAGCAAAGTTAAATTACAGTGAATACCCTCCTTTTCTAAAATTTCAGCAGCCTTAATCCCTTCCCAAGTAGAAGCAATTTTAATTAAAACACGCTCTTTGCCAATACCCGCCTTTTCATATTGGGAAATCAAATAACAGGCTTTTTGAATAGTAGCTTCCGTATCATAAGAAAGCCTAGCATCAACCTCAGTAGAAACTCTACCCGGCACTATATCAAGAATTTTTTTACCAAAAGATACCGCTAACCAATCAATAGCTAATTTAACCACTTGATTAACATCAGCCGATTTACCTAACTCTTTTCTAGCCTCCTTTAAAGTATCATCAACAATACTTTGATATTGAGACATTTGAGCTGCTGCTGTGATCAGAGATGGATTGGTAGTAGTATCTCTAGGGGTAAAAGTTTCTATCGCCTCAATATCGCCTGTATCAGCCACCACGATCGTATATTGGCGTAATTGATCTAGTAAATTAGTCATATTTTTTTCAATTATTGCTTTTTAAATTTTTCTTTTTCCTTAATATTTAAAGATTTAGGCGATTTTATTCTAGCAATATTGAATCAATAATGCTTTAAATTTAACAACTTGTCCCTAAATCCCTGTTTTTATTTAACATTTTAAAGTAATTTAATGTTATTTCTCCTAAAACCTTCTTAAATAACCTAATACCTAATACCAAATACCTAACACCTTCTTAAAACCTAACCCCTAATACCTACCTAATACCTTCTTATTCGACTTGCTTTTTTTACCTAAAAATGTTATGGTAAATAGATTGTTTAGGGTGCGTAGCTCAGGGGATAGAGCACCAGATTCCGGTTCTGGGTGACGGGG
>CAZWLZ010000522.1:0-1587 GCA_964634505.1 uncultured bacterium
CTCTACGCCCTGCTCTTCCCGCAATTTGAAGGAATTCTGAAGGGGTTAATAAACGATGGCCGTCATCACTTCTTTTTTTTAATGCTGAAATAACTGTCGTTCGTGCAGGCATATTAATTCCAGCGGCCAAAGTTGCGGTGGCAAAAACAACTTTGACTAATCCTAATTCAAATAATCTTTCAACTAATTCCTTCCAAGATGGCAAAATTCCAGCATGGTGAGCAGCAATTCCTCTGGTTAAAGGCTCAATTTGATCACTTCTTACTAATTCGCAATTATCAGCTAAAAACTTTAATATTTTGGCTTTTAATAAAGGATTATTGGTTAAAAACTCAATTAATTCTTCCCCTGAAGAATCTGCTTTTTTTTCAATAAAATTAACTATTTTTTCGTGAACTTTGATATTTTCTTGTTGAGAAAAAGTAATTATTTTTTTGTGTAAATCTACATTTTCAATCATTAAAAAGTAAAGCAAATATAACAATATTTTTTTACTTTCTTCTAAAGTGACTAAATTAACATAATTCAATTCTGTTACAGCTTGATCACATCCTTTTCTACTAAAAATAATGTAGATGGCAGGTAACATATTTTTGTCATTTAATTGCTGTACTACAGTTTTAACACTAGGGCAATCTTTGGTACTAAATTTACCTCTTTGTTTAAATCCGGGTTTGGCTTTTAGTTTAGGATTAAGTCGATTTTTTTGCTCATTTAATAAATTAAATAACCCTTTATTATTACTAAAATAATACTCTAAGGGTACAGGGCGAAAATTGGAATTTACTAATTCACAATAACTTATTTGTCCTCCCCCAAAATGCAATTTACGCACATGATTAATCCAGTCTTTTAATTGCTCAGGATTGCCTACCGTGGCGGATAATGCTAATAATTGAATGTGAGGAGGACAATAAATGATGGACTCCTCCCAAACTGTTCCTCTACCTTGATCACTGATATAGTGACATTCGTCTAATACTACCGTTTCGACATTATCTACCGATGTGCCAACTTCGCCGATAGGCGTACTATAAAGCATATTACGGAATATTTCCGTAGTCATTACTACAATAGGGGCATCAGGGTTGATCAAAATATCCCCTGTAATTAACCCTACTTCTTCATATACCCCGTTAGCGAGACTTTTTCCAAATTGTTCTTGAAAATCTCGAAATTTTTGGTTAGAGAGGGCTTTAAGGGGGGTTGTATAAAATACTCTTTTGCCTTGACTTAAGGCTCGATAAATAGCATATTCTCCGATGAGAGTTTTACCCGAACCGGTGGGTGCTGTTACCAGTACAGATTTTCCTTCTTCTAATGTGGCGATCGCCTTTTTCTGAAAATCATCTAAAGCGAAGGGGAATAAAGTTTTTAGGTCTAATTTTGAGGTGGTATTCAAACTCTGTGAAAATTTTTATTAAAGTTTAGTGCTTATTATTTTTCATTGTAGTTTTTTATTTGTGATTTGTCATGCAATTATTGAAAATGAATTTATTTTTAGAGAATTTTACGAACCTAAAAACGAGTACGGAGGGATTTGAACCCCCGACACCCAGAACCGGAATCTGGTGCTCTATCCCCTGA
>CAZWLZ010000523.1:0-1576 GCA_964634505.1 uncultured bacterium
AAAAAGTTCTCACTTTTTCGTCGTTTTCAGCTATTCTTTTGTCAAGGTTCGAGTTTTCAACACTCCACAATATGTGGGGCTAAAATTTTTTTTGAGACTAAGTCAGACTAGAAATCCATTCCTAAGACAGGATTCAATCCAGCCATTCCCTCAATCTTTAACTGACTGTTTCCACTCAGTGTTAGAATACTAACACCAGCAAAATTCAAAGTCAAGTGATAAATTTTCTTTTTGTTAAATTTGCTTAATCTTACTTAATATATAAAAAATTTAAGTTGTATTCGGCTCTCTAACTTGGGTTTTCAATGTTCTTGTTTTAGTGCGTTCAAATTTTGTTTGATTTCCACTTTATTTAATATACTACATCAATTTTAAAACGCAAGTAATTATTTAAACTCATTAAATACACATCATTAGGGTGTTTCATGAAAATCGCAAGCACTTCCATGACTTCCTCGAACTTAGACGCATGCCAAATCAAAAAGTTCCCAAATTTTTTATATTAATAGTAATAAGCCCCATAAGAAGGTCGTGGGGGGCCAACCTGAACTACCTGCTTTATTTCGCCTGTAGCTTTATCCCTAGAGATATAATTTGTACCGGTTGACACAATAGGGCCATAAGAATAAGGTCGGTAGCCGTTGTAGTAATTGTTTCCGCAGTTATTCTGCACCAAAGTATTGTTTGTTTGGTAAGTTTTAGCTGAATTATTCGATGCAACCGAGGAGCATGCCCCAATTGTCATAAACGCCAAAATTAATAATAAACATTTTTTCATTTTTGCCTTCTTTCCTTGTCTTAAATTCTTATACTGGGATAAAACCTAAAAACTATTTTTTTTGATAGAAGAAAAGCTAAAATTTTACAATAATTAATGTTGTTATAATAATAACATATAGCAGCAGCTAATATTAACTTTTGTAAAGCCAAATTTACCCCTGTCGTTATTGAGTTACAGCTTCCCCATGCCATTCTATTCTATTAGGAAATTTTGAAATGAATTACTACTTTATTCAAGTATGTAACAAAAAGTTTACGGAATTATACGAAAGGAATTAGTTTATGGGAAATTACATCACAGCATCATCACCGTTGTTAACATTAGCAACAACCAAAGGCGATTTTAGCAATAAAGCTGGAGCAGCTAAAGAGCAATATAAAGAAAACTTAGTTTACAGTTTTAAAAGCCTGGGAGCCGTAGTTGGGGTTGGAGCTGCAACCGCTCTTACTTTAAAGAGTAAAACATTAAATGACGGTTTCACAAAAGCAATAAATACAGGAGCCGGCAAGACAAGTAAATTAATGGAAAAGGCTCTGCCCAAAAATATATCCAAATATATTAGATATGGAATTCAAAAATTTAAAACAGTTCCTGGCTACGCAAAAATTATTGGTGCAGGATTGATAGTTGCAGGGGCAATTGATAAACATCTTAGAGCTAGCATGTATTACAAAAAAGGTAAAGTTGACCAAAAATATGAAACACTTGCTAATATGAAAGCCAATACGAGAACTGCTCTCGAAAAACAAATAAATACGGATTAAGATTTTACTAAAAGCACAAAAAAACAGCCTG
>CAZWLZ010000524.1:0-1569 GCA_964634505.1 uncultured bacterium
TATCGTTAAACTATTAATTTGATCTAATTGAAAAAATAAATGATGTTTTTCCTCTGTGGATACTTGGGGTAATAGTTGATAATTAGGTTTTGCAGAAAGGTTATATTTTTCAAATAAAAATAATAAATTAAGATCTTTTTCTACTAAGTCTTTAGTAACAATATAATTGGCAAAATTATGATCATAAACTCCATATTGTTTAATATTTTCGTAAGCAGAAAACCCAAAAAATCTTAGCCATCCGTTATCTAAATTGACTTCTACCGGCAAGAAATAATTACCCTGAAAACGAGGAATATCAATCCATTCTTGAGGAATATTAAAATAACTTAAATTAGGAGTTTCTTGAGGTAATAAAACTAGACGGGTTTTATTATTATTAAAAATAATAGAAGTACCATTAACAAATTCCCATATACTCAGTAAATTATCATTATTAAATTCTAATTGACATAAATTAATTTCATCAAAACTAAGTTTTAACCATTTTAGTAAACAATCACTAACTAAACTATTTAAGAATGCTTGATTTTTACTATAATAAGAACATTTTTGAGATATTTTTTCTGCTTTAGCTTGATCTTCGGGAGAAAAGTTTAGCCACAAATATTCAGAATTAAAAGTTGTAAATAAATCTAAAGACATATTATCAAATGTGTAAGAATTGGCATAAATCATTTATTTTTAAAACTTATTATTTATTGATGATAAAAAGACGTATTATTAATCCATTCCTCTACAAGATTAATTAAACTTACTTTTATATGCTCAGTTTGAGGAAATATGATCTCAAATTCTTGTTGAATATTTTGTTGTAAATTATTAGCCATTTTTGTTTTAAAATTATTTAGTAAGCTATCGTTTGACCTCCAATTTATATTTAATAAATTATTTTTTAGTAATTGTTGATCTGAATCAGATAAAGATTGAAATAGTATAGAAATTTTATCTAAAATAAATTGTTTACAATGTTCCATTAACCATTGGTCTAAAGGATTTTTAAAGTTACTAATTTTAGCTTTAGTTATTCTTATTTTTTGATCAACTAATATTTTATTAACTAACTCTTCTAAAAGTATTCTTCTAACTAAATTAAGCTCTCTCGCAACTTCAAATTGTTCCCGCACAAAATCAGGATATTTTAGCGAAATAATTTCAACAATTTCTGTTTGAGTTAATTCAATACCTTTCCATAGGATAAATAAAATTTGTTGACGATAATCTAATTCAGAAAATGCCACAGTTAAAATATCATTAACTAATTCATATTCTTCTTTATGATCTTGTTCTTGTTCTTGTTCTTCAAAGTATAGCCCCATTTCATTGGTTAAATTATCAAGGTATTCTATATTATTAACAGTTTTTGGATTACAATATTGACGGGCAAATGTAATACAATTTAAGAGAATATTTTGACAATCATTTATGTTTAAAGGAGATAAATTTTGATTGTTTTTTTTATTTAAAAAATTAAATTCATTTGTCACCTGATTAAAGTGAATTAAAGAAGGAGGTAATAATTGTTTATTTTTCCCTAGAGCTTGAGATTGATAAATAAGGTTAAAACAC
>CAZWLZ010000525.1:0-1560 GCA_964634505.1 uncultured bacterium
CATTGAGAAAACTAATTAAAATTTCTTTACTTTCAGTTGAACCAAATATACGTTTAAAAGCGTAATCAGTTTTAGGATTGATAAATCTCATTTTTTCTCTCCTGATGGTGGTGATAATAGGTTTTTTAATTCTTGCCATGTATTAATGGTAAAAATAGCAGAAGTAATAGTTTCTATTTTTTCGATGGATAATAATTCTATTTTTTGTTGAATTTCTGAGGGAATATCTCCTAATTTTTGTTGTAACAATGTTAAGATTAATTGGATTTTACCCTCAATTATCCCTTCTTCACGTCCCAATTCTCGACCTTTTTCTTGGGCATACAAAGTAGCACCCTCTTGATCTGCTAACCAGGTTGTGCGGTTTTGAATTTCTTCTAATTCCTCCCTATCTAATCCAGCTAAATTAGCTATTTCTAACGCTTTATCTAAGGCTGATATATTTTGAAAATCTGCTGGTTTTTCTCTTAATTCCGTGGCATTTTTTAAAAAATAAATCCATTTTTCACTAATATTTTTTAACTCATTTAAGGGTTTTTTAAATTTTCTTAATTCTAAAAATACTAATTTTATTTCTTCGTTATAAATAAATTTTTGTTTTTCCTCTTGAAATAGAAATGTGTTAATTATTTCTGAGGTATGATCAAACATATTAAAATCGATAATTGTTAATGCTATTACTGGTTTTAATAAGGTGTATCTTTCCCCTGAGTCTAATTGATTGGCATAACTTTTAGCGGCATTATACATCACTCTTTTATCAAAAGCATATTTATTTAATACTTGCATTTCGATTAAAACCGTTGTTTGATCCTTTAATTTGGCTTTGACATCTAAATAAGTATCTTTTAAGGTAAAACTTGCCCCTGGGGAGTAGGGATTTAAAATTTCTAAGTCTTCGATAATGTCTTTGTCTGGATATAAAATAGCATTGAGAAAACTAATTAAAATTTCTTTACTTTCAGTTGAACCAAATATACGTTTGAAAGCGTAATCAGTTTTAGGATTGATAAATCTCATTTATGCCTCTTAAATCAATTTTATAATTAAGTATAATTGATTCAAAATTACTGACTAAATTTTCCTAATAACCAAGCAACTACTTTACTATGATTACTTTGGCGAGTCATTTTTAGTGCTTCTTCCAATATTGACAATTCGAGGTTAGGTAAAACTTGAGATTCTCTAATTCTATAACTACCTCCATTTTCCATTGTAAAAGCAATGATTTCACCCTTTGTAACATTAACAATCCAATACTCTTTTACCCCTAATTCTTCGTATAATAACCGTTTTTCTCCTTGATCATCTTGCAAGGCTATTTCTATAACTAATGTAGGTGGCGGAAAATCATCTAATTTAATAATATTTGTACCATAAGGAATAGCATCAACAGTTTCACCCGTATAATAAGACAAGTCAGGTTGTGCTTCTTGATAACCTGTTTTGCGGTAACTACAGTTATCTTTACCATTCAAGTTAATGTCTTTTACTGCTACATAAATATTAATAGCACTATTGATGATTGAGTGATCACTAGCATGATCGTTTCCTAATGGT
>CAZWLZ010000526.1:0-1555 GCA_964634505.1 uncultured bacterium
GTACTTAAACTTCTCTAAACTACTATTCTTTCTCCTTTTTTTGAGAATGAAACAGTCCTGCCTTTCCAAGGGGGGAGAAGAGATTCTACTAAAGGGATTCGGGGTAATTCTCTTTTTAAGTTGGCGGCATATTTACTACGATATTGGGGGTGATGTAAGATGCCGTAAACATAATAAAATATATCCCATTTACTAATAGTTGAATCTTGATAAAATTATCTAAAATGTTGTAAAGCATAATCGGTTATATTTTCTCTTCTATTACTGCCATCTTTATCATAAATATAGTAAGGAAAACATTGAGTTTTTTCTAAAATATCTAAACAAGAAATAGAAGAAACTATTAAACTTTGAAATGGCTTACTACTTCCGATACCACTAACACAAATTACGAAATTTTCTTGTTCGGTTTCTGAGTTAGGAAAAATTATAGGAAATTTATATACAGCTTCATTAAGATATTGATCAAAATATAAAAATGATTTAACAAAAGGACGATAAAGACAATTGCGAACTTTAATTGATTCTAAACTAAAATTAAGATGTCTTTCGGTATTTTTAGCCGTCAATAATGATAACTGTTCGATTTTAGGTTCGGCTAATTCAAAGGTATCTACAAAACAAATCCCTTCAAAAGGTTCATATTTTTTGGTTAATTCAAAATATTCATGTTCAATATTTAAACAAGCGATGTAATACGGTAACAACATTACTTCATTACATTGTAAATCGTTTTTATATTTCTTAATAAGACTTAATTTACCTTCTATCGTAGCTGAGGAAGAACCCCCCCAACCCCCCTTGGCAACAGGGGCTAAAGAAGTATTTTGATGCTTTTGAAAAGAGTTTTCTTCGGTTGAACTTTTTTGAAAGGAGTTTTTTCCTGTAGTTACCGTTTGAAAAGGGCTAGCTTCCCCTTGAAAAGGGGGGTTGGGGGGCTCGGGATTAGCAATCTCTCGCATCACCCTTAAAATAAAATTGCCCGTACCTACGAAGGGATCAAGGATTTTGATATGATCATCAATTAAAGTGGTGTTAAATTCTTTTTGTAAAATCTCCTCCACACTTTTAACCATAAAATTAACAATGGGTTGAGGAGTATAAACAATACCATGAGTATCTGCTGTTTTTTGGGAGAAACTTTGGAAAAACTTTTCGTAAATATGATTTAAAAAACTTTGTTTTTCACTAAAATCTTTAACTGTAGCTGCCGCATTTTCTAAAGCTTTATAAAAATAATCTAAACTTCCTAAAAAATGATCCCGATTAAATGATTTACAAGTTAAAGCAGTAATTACTTTTTCAATTTCATAAGCGATAATATTACGATTAATGAAATCAGAATTATCAAATAATTTCCTAAAAATTCTCTCTGTTAATAAATGCTGGATTAACATTTCTTTGATGGCATTTTCAGCGATATTAGGATTAATTGCTTGACGACATAATAAGACAAAACCATTAAAAGCATTGATAAAATTAAGGTTAACTTGTAATTGCTCATCAATTAACTCAAATAATCCTTTGGCTAAAGTAGGCACATTTTGCCCAAATT
>CAZWLZ010000527.1:0-1551 GCA_964634505.1 uncultured bacterium
AAGCGAGGTTATCTCAATATCATTAGCATTAAGGTCGGGCATTTTTGTTTGAGCAATTTCTCTTAATTGAGCTTGAGTAAGTTTAGCAACTTTATCTCTATTGGGTTCTTTTGAACCTGATTCAATACCAACTGCTTTTTTAATCAAAACTGATGCAGGAGGTGTTTTTAAGATGAAAGTAAAACTACGATCTTCAAAAACAGAAATTTCGACGGGAATGATCATACCGGGTTGATCTTGAGTTTTAGCGTTATATTCTTTACAAAACGCCATAATATTAACACCATGTTGACCCAAAGCAGGTCCAACGGGAGGTGCAGGATTAGCTTTACCTGCGGGTAAGGCTAATTTGATCATTGCAACGACTTTTTTTGCCATTGTTATTTATTCCTTTCCTTTTTTATCCTTGTTTTTCTACTTGATTAAATTCTAATTCTACAGGGGTTTCTCTACCAAAAATAGAAAGTAAGGCTTTCAACTTATTTCTTTCTGGACTTACTTCAATAACCGCTCCTGCAAAATCTTTAAAGGGGCCTGATAAAACCAAAATTTGATCTCCTACCTGCATATTAATTTTAATAACAGGTTCAGCCTCTTGAGATTGTTGAAATATCCTTTTTACCTCACCTAAAGATAAAGGCATAGGTTTAACGTGACCTCTCCCTCTTCCTGTGCTGCGTTTTTGTTCAGCACCAACAAAATTAATTACATGAGGAGTATTTTTAACTACCTGCCAAACATCATCGTCCATCATCATTTGAACGAGAACATAGCCAGGAAATACTTTTTCTTCCCCATGAATACGACTGCCATCTTTACGTAATTTAACGGTAGGAGATTGAGGAATTTGTATTTGAACAACTTTATCGGCTACATTGAGAGTATGTATTCGTTGTTCTAAATTAGTTTTAACTCTTTTTTCGCAACCAGAGGCTACTTGAACAACATACCAGTGAGCTTTTTCAGTTTTTTCGATGTTTTCTTTTTGTTCTGGTTGATTATTATCTGCAGCAAAACTCATTAAAACACCTTCCCGGCTAACCAACCGAATAATTTATCTACTAAATAAATTAAGGTTGCTACTAATACAACCATTAACATTACGGCTACCGATTCACTAATCAATTGCGGTCTGGAAGGCCAGACAACCTTTGATAATTCTTGTTTGGTTTCATTAGCAAATTCGCTAAAGTTAAAACTTTGCCCCTCTTGTTTTGGTATTTGATCGCTTTTTTGATCTATAATTGCTTGTTTTTTTGCCACAACTTATGTTCTCCAGTAATTTAATTTTAAATTTAGTTACTTTTTTTATTAACTCGTTAATTAAGATTAGTCAGTGAGTATTGGTTATATTTTAGACCAAAAATTTTTTAACTAAAACCATGAGATTTATCATTAATAGCCTATCACAAATTATACTATCCTTGTTTTTTGTTAGTATAAGCTGTACCAACTAATTTTTAAGTTAATAATTCTATAACTTGGGGCAAATAAACTTCAAGGTCAATTTTTCCTTAGCTTCTCCTTAAACGCGCCTTGAAGGACTTGAAC
>CAZWLZ010000528.1:0-1528 GCA_964634505.1 uncultured bacterium
CATCAATACCTCTAGCTTGAAATAAACTTACAGCAGAAGGGCGAACTTGCCATTCTACAAATTCTCCTAAACGATTACCAAGTTTGCCAATTTGTTGATTTACTTGTTTTATTTGGCGATCGGTTTTTTTCGATTGTTCTTTAAGAATACGCTCAGTTTCTAAGGATTGTTCTTTAAGAATACGCTCAGTTTCTTGAAAACGGCGATCGGTTTCTTGAGATTGCTCTTTAAGAATACGCTCGGTTTCTTTTTGGGCTGTTACTAATTCACCTAATAATTGCCATACTTCTGCTGCTGTATTGGTCATAATTTTTATATAAATTCTTTAATTATCTACATTATATTTTACAGCTATAAAATCTACCTTAACTTTAATAACGTCAAACCGAACCATTAAAAATAGAAAATAAAAAAAGTTCGTAGTAAGCCCTAAAGGGCTTATTATGGCTAAAGCCATCACTACAAACAAAAAGGCGATCTCCTTTGAACTTGAGCTAACTTGAGAAAAAATAAAAAAACTTCTTTTTGGGAAAATTTGCTATAATTTATTTTACATTTACAAATAATAATCCTTGAGTAATTATGTCATTTTTAGTCACCTCACAACATATTGAAATTACTGAAGGTATTTGTGGCGGAAAACCTCGCATTGCTGGACATCGAATTAAAGTTCAAGATATTGTCATTTGGCATGAAAGAATGGGAATGTCACCTGATGAAATTATTTTTCATTATCCTAGCATTACCCTAGCAGATGTTTATGCGGCTTTAAGTTACTATCATGATCATCGTGATGAAATTAGACAACAAATTGCTCAAGGCGAAGCTTTTGCAGAACAATTAAGAGGGCATAAGCCATCTTTAATTGAAAAAATCTTAAAGGGAGAAAATGCAAAATAAGATTAAATTTCATCTTGATGAAAGTGTTAGTAATGCCATTGCTAATGGTTTAAGAATGCGAGGCATCGATGTTACAACATCATCAGAAAAACTATTAATTGGTGCATCTGATGAACAACAATTGGCTTTTGCGTTATTAGAAAAACGAGTTATTTTCACCTTTGATGATGATTTTTTAAGTTTAGCTTCTACTGGGATTGACCATTGTGGTATTATTTATACTCGCCAACAACGTCAATCAATTGGCAAAATTATCAATGATTTAATTTTAATTTGGGAATGTTTAGAATCTGAATATATGTACCAAAATATTGAATTTTTGTAAAAAATATCATGTGGGTTAACTTGCTAAAAAAAACTGGTTACCTACCTTAACCCAACCTATTGGCGATCGCCCTAAATTAATTTTTGCAATACTTCAGTATTAGCTTGATTTTTTTGTAATCTTTTTAACTTTTGTTCTCGAATTTCTTTTTCAATACCTGCTAATAATTCTTCTAACTGTAAACCAAAATCTTGTAAGTCTAAACGAGTTTGACGTAAATTAGTAACAAGACGTTTTCTGGTTTCTGAATTAGGAATAAAAGATTGTTGACTCATGATAACCCCCCTTCAATTTTAATTTCTT
>CAZWLZ010000529.1:0-1518 GCA_964634505.1 uncultured bacterium
TAATATTGAGTTAAAATGCTATTAGAGTAAGAATCATCTTTTTCTAAGAAAATTTCAGACTCTTTTTCTTCTTCTACACTATTGACAAAATCGTTATTTTGTGTTAAGTTTTCAAACTCTACCTTTTGATAAGGATTTGATTGTTGAGTGGAGGGATAATATTTTTGATATTCTACACTGGCTTCAAATTTAGAAAATCGTCTATCAAAATCAATTTTTAATTCCAGAATCTTAGCTTGTAATATTTTAATTTCTTCTTTTTTAAAAAACTTTCTATCAAGCTCAATTTTTAATTCCAGAATCTTGGCTTGTAATATTTTAATTTCTTCTTTTTTCGTCTTATTTTCAGTTTCTAAGAATTTTACTTTCTTTATTTGTTTTGATTGATGTTCGACAAATTTATCATGTAAATTGTATAAGATATAAGTTAATAAGACTAAACCAATTAACATTAATCCGAATAACGCACTAATAATTAGCGGAAAGTTTTTTTGGAAAAAACCGCCCTTATCTGTACTTTGAATTTTTCCTGTATCTAAAGAATTATCAGTAGCTTTAGAGTTTTCTTTATCTGAAGAAGTGTCATCAGTTTTTAGTGATGAAGCTGGAGGAGTATTAATTATTACAAATTGATCGTTAATTTTTTTATTTTTTTCAGTGAAAAAGTTAACTAATTGTGTATAAGTTTCGGTATCAAATTTGCCACAATCTTTATCAATAGTTGACGTTATAATCTTTAAAGGTATTTGTATTTTTTCGCAAATTTCTGTTTTATCTAATTTATTATCTTTTAATAAAGTAACTATTGAAGATAAAGTTAACTTATTTTCTGTTGATGGTGTAGATAAAATTTGATCATGAAGTTGGTTTAAAAAAGTCTCGTATTTAGTTTTTTCCTCAGGCTTAATAGAGCTTTTTTCTAAATCAGTTTTAATAGTTTGTATTTCGTTTTTTAAGACTTCAAAATCATCAAAAGTTTGTTTAAAAAAGTTATTTTCTCCTTCTAAAATTTCTGTAGGTTTATCGTTTTCACTTTCTTTTTTTAATTGGTAAATAAAATTATTTTGATCAGGGTTATCTATAATATTTTGATAAAATTGATCATATTTTTCTTTTAAGTCTTTAATTGATTTTTCAATATCTGTTGGTGACTTATTTTCAGTCTCTTGAGATTCGTGATTTACAGCTATGCCATATCCCATTAAAAAGAAAGGAAAGAAAAAACTTAAAAGAAAAAAATTAATCAACTTATTCCTAAACATAAAAAACCTCTGAATTAAAAATAATTAAAGATAAATTATTAGCATAAATACCTTTGCGAGACATTATGAAATTTTATTATTAAATTACTAAGGGATATGGGTAAAAATAAAATACCAGTTATTATCACTCAATTCCCCCTTTTTAAGGGGGTTAGGGGGATCACACATACCCTTTTTAAAGGTTTAGGGGGATTAATTGGTTAACTTAAATTTATTTCTCCAGACTCAACCAAAAGCCAGTTTTCCTTATCTTGTT
>CAZWLZ010000530.1:0-1518 GCA_964634505.1 uncultured bacterium
GAAAATGTCATTTTCAAAATAAATTTGTCAAAACAAAAGAATTTTTAGAAGAGCAAAAAGCTGGTAAAATGCTCTATAGGGGAGCTTTTGGTACTCAAAAACCGGGCGGATTATTTAATAATATATTTGATATAAAATTAAAAAATCTTGCTAATACTAATATTATTAGATTTGGTGATAAATTATTAGCACTTTGGGAAGCCGGTTTACCTTATAATTTAGATTCAACTAATCTTAATACCATCGGTATTGATACTTTAAATGGTGTTTTAAAAGAAGATGATTGTTTTTCTGCCCATCCTCGTTTTGAGGCGAAATCTCAATTTAATAATAATCAGCCTTCTTTAATAAATTTTGGTATTAAAATCGGCTCTTCTAGCGTTATAACAATTTATGAATTTGATTTATCTGGTAAATTAATTCAACAATATAATCATGAAATAGATAGTTTCTGTTTTATTCATGATTTTGTAATTACTGCAAATTATTGTATCTTTTTTCAAAATCCTGTTAATTATAATCCATTTCCTTTCCTTTTTGGCTTAAAAGGTGCTGGTGAATGTATTGACTTTCTTGCTAATAAACCCACTAAAATTATTATTATCCCCCGTAAAACGCCTCATGAAGTGAAAGTGCTAGAAGTTGAAGCAGGTTTTATTTTTCACCATGTCAACGCTTATGAAGAAGATAATCAGATAATTATTGATTCAGTTTGTTTTTCTGCTTTAAGTCAAATTAACTCTGATTTTAATTATAAAGAAATTGATTTTAGTAAGTTAGCACCCGGTCAATTATGGCGATTTAAGGTAGATTTATCAAGTAATGTAGTTAATAAAAATTTGATTGAAAGTCGTTCGTGTGAATTTCCTTTTATACACCCTGATAATGTTGGTAGAAAATATCGTTATATTTTTATGGCCGCTAGTCATAGTAAAACCGAAAATGCTCCATTACAAGCATTATTAAAATTAGATTTAGATTCAGGAAAACAACAGTTATATTCATTTGCACCTGATAAATTCGTAGGCGAACCTGTTTTTGTGCCTAAACAAAATTATCAATCTGAGGATGATGGTTGGGTATTAATTTTAATTTATGATTCGGCTTTTAATCGTTCTAGTTTAATCATTTTTGATGGCAAAAATATCGACAATCCTATTGCTAAATTACATCTAAAAAATCATATTCCTTATTGTTTTCATGGCACTTGGAAAAATAGTTAATTTTACTAACGGCTATTAATTGGCGATCGCCAAAATGTTAAATTACACTGATCACCACAAAACAAAAAATATAAATAAAATAGTTTATTATAGATAAATAGAAAATCAGATTAATTGAGACGCAAATTATTTTATATTTCTTAAAATTAATCAGTCAAAGGGCTTGATTTTTCTTGAAAAAAATTATAAAATAACTCAACTGCGTTTAAATTTATAATAATTGATAAAAAGGGAGGAAAATAGGTTGGCTAGAAAAAGAAAACGTAAAAGTCGCCGCCGCCTTGAAGGAAGAAAA
>CAZWLZ010000531.1:0-1516 GCA_964634505.1 uncultured bacterium
ATACTTTTTGATTTTAAGGCTTCTTCGTGTTGTTTAGCTGTATAAGTGTAAATACCTGAACGATATTGAGTGCCAGTATCGTTTCCTTGACGCATTCCCTGAGTTGGATTATGACTTTCCCAAAATACTTTTAGTAATTCTTGATAGGTAATTATGCTGGGATCATATACTACTCTAACTACTTCATTATGCCCTGTCATGCCACTGCAAACTTCTTGATAGGTGGGATTAGGTGTAAAGCCTGCTGCGTAGCCCACCGCAGTTACATAAACGCCTTTTAATTGCCAAAACTTTCTTTCTGCACCCCAAAAACAACCTAAGCCAAACATCGCTATTTCCATTCCTTCGGGGTAAGGAGGATTTAAAGGATTACCATTGACATAATGTCCAGCTGGTAATGGCATCACTTCTTTTCGTCCGGGTAAAGCATTCTCTTTACTGGGTATATTTAATTTTTTTTTGCTATCAAGTCCGAATAAAAACATAAATCTCCTTTTAAAATGGTCAATAATTATTTATATTAAATTTTAAGTTAAATTAATTTTATCTTAAACTTTGGATAAATTTTAATTTTTATTCTCAAAGATAATTTGAACCAATTTAAAAAGAGATTAATTCTTAATTAATTGTCATTATCATTAATTTTTTCGCCATTTTCATCTCTCGTTTCATCTTCATTATTTAATCCAGAATAACGTTTATATTTTGATTGAAAATGGGTTGGTTTTTTGCGAAATTGCCTAGCATAAGCTAAATTTCTTTGTGCTTTTTCTTTTTTTAAATTGCGACGTTTTGCCACTTTATCTCTCCTAACTTAAATACCATCCAAACTTTTAGGTAAAATGTTTTAAATCTCTTATTTTTCTAAAAAAAACAGTTTAATTTATTGATCAACCAAATTTAAGTTAATATTTTTTCTCAATATTTCACTATTAAAAATTTTTTATTAACTGAAGTTTAAAAATTGTTTTAAACTTTATTTTTCACTCTATTTTAACACTTGTTGCTTTTTTTTTGCAAGTTTCATTAATCAAATATTTTAATTTTTTTGATTTTTTGACTTATTTTAATTGGGAAATTTGCTGGTAAATTCTATTAATGAAAGTAGGCAAATATTTTGACTATTAATAATTTTATTTCTAGTTTTTTCACTGTTGTAACCCCAAGCTGCTAAAAATAAATTAACTCTTTGTAAGTCTGGTTGTTTTGCAACTAATTCTAAGGCTTCTAAACGATCTTCTACAAAATAAATTTGAGCAGCTGTGATTTTATTCTCTTTGATAATTTCTCTCAAAATTTCATATTTAGGGCTTTTTTTTTCTTTGCCAAATATTTGATCATCTTTAATTTTTATGCTCTGATTATTGAGTAATTCTTGAGTAAATTTTTTTGATTTTGTAGTAATAATATATATTTTTATATTTGAATTAATAATCTCATTTAATTTATCAATTATGCCATCATAAAAACTATGGGCATTTAACCAATTTTGGCGATCGCCATCAATCCATAAGTC